>NZ_KV805193.1:0-125241 GCF_001811565.1 Corynebacterium sp. HMSC078A10
CTTCAAGCGGAACTGCCAACAACGTAATGGGGGAGAAGGGTGCCCCCGCAAACAACGCCGATCTCGGTGCCCGCGTTAATCGCGTCCCGAACTGATTTTCCACCCGCGTGCTGCTTTGCGTTGCTGCCAGAAGTGACGGTAGATACCGGGGACATCGGAAAGCTCAGAATGCGTGCCCAGCTGGCTGACTTGCCCGTGTTCATCCAAGACTACGATTTGATCAGCAGATTTGATTGTATCCAGCTTATGGGCGATGACAATAAAAGTAGATTGCTCCCGTAGCTCGTCCATCGCAGCAAGAATGTTTGCCTCATTTTCTGCATCGAGCGCGGAGGTAGCCTCATCAAAGAGTACAATCGGCGCTTGCTTGAGAAGCGCGCGAGCTACAGATACGCGCTGGCGTTCACCACCGGATAGAAGCCGACCGCCTTCACCAACAGGAGTATGCCACCCTAGGCGGTTGGCAATAGAAGTCACGCCTGAAAGATCAGCTGCGCGGAAGACTTCCTCATCGGAGGCGTCGGGACGACCAACGCGGATATTAGCGATTAACGAGTCGTCGAAGAGGTAGACATCCTGAAAAACCATGGACAGTCTGGACATTAACTGTTCGGTTCCAAGCTCGCGGATATCTACGCCGTCAACCATCACCGCCCCGGAATCTACATCCCAGAATCGCGAAATAAGGCGCGCAATTGTGGTCTTTCCGGAGCCAGAAGGACCGACAATGGCGGTAACGGTGCCTGGTCGAGCATGGAAAGCGATATCTACCAATACTGGTTTATCGCCGTATCCAAACGTGACATTACGCAGCTCTACACTTCCCGAACCATCGCCTGGGCGCGGAGTAGTGGGTTCCGGTAGGGAAGGGGCATCGGTGATGAGCTCAGTTTCTGTGAGCGCGATACGGCCGGCATCTAAACCGACGAAAGAAGAACCCAGCTGCTCAAGCGTGCGGGTAAACCTCAAGCTGATTCCGATGATCGCAATTGTTTCTAGTGGCGATAGGGCGCCTTCAACGGCAAGATCCGCGGAGACCATAATGAGAGCCACAATGAAGATCTGCACTACTATGCCGTTGAGTAGCAAAGCTAATGTGGATACCCATAGCTCGCGTATTCGTGCTTTATGGTCGATTTCTAGCGCTTGCTCTAGTGGCGCAAAAACTTGTGATTGTCCTGCCGCGCGCAGGGCTGGTTGACGGTTAGCAAATTCTACGATGCGCTGGGAGAGCTCTTTACTCGGCCCCAGTGCGCGGTTCGATGCTTTCTCACGAATCCATGCAGCCAACTGCATCACCACGAGCGCCAATGGTGCGATGATAAGAAGGACCAAGCCCAGCTTCGGGTTCCAGAAACACGCTCCTACTAACAAGGTGACAAGTGCCGCGCTATCGCGGTATATCGTTCCTTGAATATGCGCAATGGTCTCGGCCGCCACCATAAAGCGATCTGAAACGAGGCGAGATAGGCCGCCGGTATTAGCCGGTACGAACCAGCCGAGCGGTAGCGTTGCTAATTTATCGCCCACAGTCGTGTGCGCGGCTCGGATGAAATCCAAGGCCGTGTGGTAAGAGGCCATGGTTGCGAAAAATCGTAGCGCAAAAGCTACGAGCGCAATTGCCAAAAGCGTCCACATCCATGGTGCGATCGTCGTATCCCCATCGAGTGCCTTTGTAAGTGGCACGAGCGTGAGAACGGCGAGGCCATCAAGCACGCCAACGATAAGCGATAGACAAGCATACCTTTTATTGAGCTTATGGCCTACAGGACTTTGCAGCTTTTTGACACTGCGAGTGAGTAGCGGATCACGAAGACGCGAACTAACAGGCGTAGTGGCATTAGACATGAGAATTATCCTTCATAGGCTTGAGGCAGATTATTTGGTCTGCTCCTTGGATGGACTCCGGCTTGTGGGCGATGACTAAGACGGTCTTGCCTCTGACGAGTGTGGCTAGAGCTGCTTGAATTTCTGCTTCGCAGTCAGGATCAGTTGCCGCAGTAGCTTCATCCAGGATCAAGATTGGGGCATTGGTAATGATTGCCCGGGCAATAGAAATGCGTTGCTGTTGTCCACCGGATAAAGAGGTGTCCTCACCAACAACGGTGTCGAGCCCAGCCGGTAAAGCGCGAATATCAGCAGCTATGTGCGCAGCCTCTGCGGCTTGCCAGATCTCTTCATCGCGGGCTTCTGGGCGTGCAAGGCGAATGTTTTCCCGAATACTCATACGCAGTAAGTGAGGATCTTGTAAGACGAAAGCCACAGTGCGGTACAAACTGTCGAAAGTGAGATCACGGATATCCACGTTGTTGATAGTGATTGTGCCCGAATCTGGATCCTGGAAACGCGCCAACATCGTTGCTGCTGTGGATTTGCCAGACCCGGAGGGGCCAATCAATGCCGTGACAGTGCCTGCATTTAGTTGCGCAGAAAAGTCTTGGAGGACTGGTGTGTCTGGGGCGTAGCTAAAGCTGACCTTATGGAACTCCACCTCCATGTCTTGACTATTGGCGTCGAGGCTCTTTTGGCCTTCTTTCACATGGGAAATTGTCATGACTTCATCAAGGCGCAACGCCGCATTGCCAGCGAGCTGGTAAGACCACATCATTTGGCCGACGGTTTGAATCGTGCCCGGGAGCACCAGCGCAATTAACGTTGTTGCGATGACTTCAGCGACCGTGACATAGCCACCAGCTATCAGCAGGGAACCGACTCCTAGATTGATAAGGATGAGGACAGGAACCGCCACCACAGACTCTGAGATTGCGGAAACACGCAGAAGCGGACGTACCCACTCGTAATAGAATTCCGCGAATTTTTGGGCAGCTTCGCGATATCGAGCGTGGGCTTTGCCAACGGTGCCGAAAGCCTTGACGACGGAAATACCTTCGGAGAACTCCACCGCAGTCGCAGAGACCTCACCCAGATAATTATCCATTTCCGCAGTTTTTGTGCCCATATCTTTCATTGAATATGCTTGGATTGCTAGGAAAATGGGCACAGTGGCAATAGAAAGTAGACCAAGGCGCCAATCCAAGATAAAGGCATAAACCAGAAGCGCGAGGGGCGTAAAGATCGCGGCGACCTTCTCTACAGGAGCATGGGCTGTCAGGGTGTGCAGAGTTAACGTATCGTCCTCGACGGCTTTGCGGACTTTGCCGGAATTAGTCTGGCTAAACCACGAGAGTGGTGCTTTCGCAATAGCGGTAATAATTCGGCGCCGGTTAATCCCCACCAACTTTGCATCAGCGAAGTGGGTGATTGCAAGGGCAAGGAAATAGAAGAATAGCTGGCCCAAAAATGCAGCAAGTAGCCATTTCACAATGGACGCGACGTCATCAGTATTGCCGTCGATTAGAGCATTTCCCAGTGCCACCAACGCGACGTAGGGTGCTACGGCGAGTACCGAGGATATAAGCGCGAGAAACTGTGCGAAGTAGATGGTTGTTTGCACTGGGGCCAGTAGTTTTTTTAGAGCGACCTGGCCGGCTTTTAGTTTTGCGCGAGCCTCTTCTTCCGGTGACGCACCGTGTGATTCTGGTGCGTGGGTTCTGCTTGATTCTGTGGAACTTTGTTTTAGTTCAGACATTTCTTTCTCAATTCTTGTTGATGTCAGTCATATCGATGATTCTGGTGACTGATTCTTGGATGAATTCGTGGTCATGGGTGATGACGATGACCACTGCTCCGCTTGCTGCAAGAGATCGAAGTAGCGCAGAGATGGATTGCAGTTGGCGCCAGCCCACGCCAGAGGTAGGTTCATCGAAGATGTAGATCGCTGCTTGCTCGGCTTGGGCTGAAGCTATGGCTAAGCGTTGCCGTTGCCCACCGGACAGAGACTGCGGATGCCGTTGGGCCATTCCTGCCAGATCGAGGCGATGGAGAATCTCATTGACATCGATGTGGTCCCGCTTCTTCTTTGCCAGTCCGAGCGTGACTTCTTCTTCGGTGGTGGCTGCGAATAATTGGCGGCCAACATCTTGCATCACCATGTACGCGGCACGTCTGCGGGCAGCCGCTCCTACTCGTTTGCTGTTCAAACGGAGACTACCGCCGCGTTTGGGAGAAGCAAGACCACAAATGATCCTGGCGAGGGTGGTTTTTCCAGCGCCGTTGGGCCCGATTAAGGCGGTGACTTCGCCGCTGGGGAAAAATGCGTGGTCAATGTTTAATACCTCATGTGCGCCATAAGAAAAACAGATGTTGCTTAGCTCGAGTCCGCTCCGCTGGGGATCGGCGTTTTCGAGCGTGGGTGGTACCGGCACGCTCGCGGGCAGGGGAACATGGTGTAAGCTGCGTAGCCCCAATTGTTTGCGTTCGGGTTCGTCTAAGGCATAAAACTCCTGAGCGCGGAAACTCCGCGTTATTTTTCCCTGAGTCAAGTAAATAACTTGGTCAGCGATATCTTTTAAGAAAAAGAGACGGTGATCAGCGATAATGATCGTTGTGCCTAATTCCTTCAAGCGGTGTAGCACGCGTGCAAGAATATCGATGCTTTCCATAGAGAGATTGGACGTGGGTTCATCGAGAAGCACGAGACTGCCCGGGGACACAAGCGCGCATGCGCATGCCACGGTTTGTAACTGCCCACCGGATAATTCTTTGAATCGCCGGCCCCAAAGATCGTTAATGCCTAGTAGCTCGACCGCTGATTGAATCCTCGACTCAATTTCTTTGGGATCTACACCAAGGTTTTCTAGCCCGAAGGCCAATTCTGCATTGACGCTTTCAGTGAAAAATTGTGTCCTTGGATTCTGGAATACTGAGGCGCTGAACTCGATGGCTCGGGACAGCGGTTCTTCCGCAGGGGTAAAAGCCTGGTCATCCTTTATAATAGTGATGGTGCCTAGTAGCTCTCCTGGATTGAAATGGGGGATGAGTCCGTTGATCAACTTGAGTACCGTGGACTTTCCCGATCCGGAATCACCGGTAATCAGTAGACACTGTCCTGGAGAGACAGAAAAAGACACATCAGATACACCTTGAATACCTGGCCGAGCTCCCAATGGATATGTAAAAGAAACGTTGTGGGCGTCTACACTGGTTGCGATACTGCGTTCGTTCATAAGTGGACCTCCGTGGGAAGCCAGACAGAGGCAACAACGAGGCCCAACCCAGCTAGTGCAGTTGCATCGACAAGCTTGAAGGAAAGATCGGCGGTGGTGGTTGGGCGTGCGGGTCCTCCCAATCCCCGGACAAGAGCAGAGGCAGCGAGCTCATCACCAGCGCGGACGACGGCACCTAATAAGGGGATGATCAACATCGCGGACGATTGTGTGGGCTGTGTGATCCAGCTTTTTACTCCAGGCTGGAGACCCCGAAGGACCATGGCATCGCGGATGGCTTTGGCTTCTGCCACGATGATCGGCAAAACGCGCAGGAATACCGCCGGTGGAATGGTGGCCCAGCCTGGTAAACGCAGGTCCCGCAGTGCTGAGGTCAACGTGGATGGTGTGAGAGTGAGCAAGCCGAATGTGCCGATGGACATGCTGATGACAAAACGGCTTAGCCACGAAAAAATTGCCGCTGAAAAAGCGAAAAATGTGGAGCCAGGAAGCTGTAATAGGCCCCAGTACCCTAGATAGGATAATGCAAAAGCGAACAGGCAAATAAGACCATAGTGTGGCTTTACTGTAGCTAGTGCGATGGAGCTGAAAGCGATAGAAATCAGCAGTGTCGGTAGGTGGCCGTGGCTGAGAGCTACCGCATTGATTACTAGAACAGAAAGCAGCACGGTCCGTGGATCGATCGAAGATCGATGAAGCACGCCCTGTTTTTGCAGGCTCACAGGAGACCAGCGCTTTCAAAGTGTTTGCGGCTGACGCGAACTCCGACCTTTCCTCCGATAAAGCCGACGATGAGCGCACAAATGGCCAGTACTCCAATGGTCCATGGCTGGAAGATATCCGACATGGCATCGGCATATTCTTGACCCATTTGGTCTGCGATATCGACGTAGTAGGAGTCCGTATCCAGAATTAGCGGGATAAAAGGCATAGAAATCCAGACACAGAAGACGCTGTAGGCAATAGGGAAGGATTTGGCAATACTGAGGTGGCTTTTTGTAATAATCAAATCCGCGATAAACCCTAGAATTATGCTTCCCAGCAGGGTCCAGAAGTAGTGTCCGGTGAGCATGAATGCTAGTCCGTTAATACCACCGACGAGGGTGAAAGCACCCATTTTGGGCGTGCGGGCGGCATAAAGCGCTAGCACGATTCCGTTTGCGATTGCCGCGATGAACCATCCAATAAACATGAATTGTGGTCCTGCGAATCCAATCATTCCGCTTACAAAGGTGATTACAAAGTAAAGTGCAGCAAAGATGCCAGCGTTGATGAGATCTCTGGTGTTTAAACGTGCCGTCGACCCACTGGATGAGCTTGCACTCCGTGCGGGCGTAGAGGACTGTTGGGTCATAGTAAACCTCGATTTATGAACAGCAGGAAAGGTAAGGCTTACCTAAGTTAGGTAATACTGTTTATAAAACATTTCAAGTTTTGATCTGAAGATTCACCCTTAATGGGGGTGAATGCAGATAAGTAGACATCAAACCAGACCACGACTACCGACTAAGTACCGACAAAATCGGCACCAACGGCAAGACAACCCTGCGATGGGGAGGCAAACTACGCCGCCTCTACATCGGACGCAGATGGGGCGGGGAACCAATCACCATGGTCTGCATCGACAACCACGTCGACGTCAAAATAGCCATCACTGGGGCACAAATCGCCGCCTACACACTCACCGAAGAAAAGATCTACTACAACTAGAAAGACAACGAACTCAACCCCAGTCGGGGCAACTAAAAAATCTCGAGACACCGACCGGAACGATGTCTCGAGACTTCACAGCGTGCCCCAGAGAAGATTCGAACTTCCGACACCGGCTTTAGGAGAGCCGTGCTCTATCCCCTGAGCTACTGGGGCGGGGGTGCGTTGCGCACCTAGGTAAGACTAGCAGCCCCGCGTGGGGCGGCGTTAAATGCGTCGCCTTTCGTTTATTCGCCGGCCAGCTCCGCGTACTTGGCGCGGACCTCGCTGGCGGAAGGGTTGGTGGCGTGGGTGCCGTCGGAGTAGAGGACGGTGGGCACGATGCGGTTGCCGTCGTTGACGGACTCGATCCAGGCGTTGATGTCGGCGGTGTCGGGGGAATCCGCTTCGACGTTGACGAGCTCGTATGGGGTTTCGGTGCGGTCCAGGTTTTTGATCAGCTTGGCACAGAACGGGCACCAATCGGCGAAGAAGATGGTGACGTGCTCAGTGGTTTCGGGAGTGGCAACGTTGGTGCTCATTAAGCAGCAGCCTTTCTGTCGTAGGTGAGGAAACGGTATTTCATCGGCAGCTCGCTGGGCGGCTGGCCGGGAATGGTGAGGTGGCCTGATTCGGAGGTCAGCCAGTCACTATCGGCAGATAGGCTGAATTCCTCCGGAACGCTCGGGGCGAGGACGACATCTGCGCCGTAGGCATCGCCCACTTGCACACCCATGAGGGTGAGCTCGATTGTATCCACGCGGTCGAGGGCGGAGCTATAAAGTTGGCCGCCGCCGATGATCCAGGCGTCGTCAAGCGTGGCGTCAAGTGCGGCGTCGAGGTTGTCCACCACGGTGGCACCCGCGGACCACTCGCCAGGTTCGCGGCGGGACAAAATGATGTTCTCTCGACCGGGTAGCGGGCGGAAGTTGGGGTTGAGGGACTCCCAGGTCTTGCGGCCCATGATGACAGGCGCGCCCATGGTGACCTCTTTGAAGTGCTTGAGGTCCTCCGGCACGTGCCAGGGCATGACCACGCCGTCACCAATGACACTGTCGAGGGACTGAGCCCAGATTGCGCCCAGCATTAGACGGACACCTGAGCCTTGATAGTGGGGTGGGGGTCGTAGCCGATGACCTCGAAATCCTCGAAGTCATAGTCAAAGAGGCTATCGGCCTTGTGGAGGTTAAGCTGCGGGTATTCGCGGGGCTCGCGGGAAAGCTGTTCTTTGACCTGTTCGATGTGGTCGTTGTAGATGTGGCAATCCCCACCGGTCCAGATGAGCTCGCCCACCTCGAGGCCTGCTTGCTGGGCAAACATGTGGGTAAGGGCGGCATAGGAAGCCAGGTTGAAGGGAACGCCGAGGAACATGTCCGCCGAGCGCTGGTAGACCTGCATGGAGAGTTTCCCGTCAGCGACGTAGAGCTGGAAGAGCAGGTGGCAGGGCATGAGCGCCATTTTGTCCAGTTCAGAAACGTTCCACGCGGAGACGAGGTTGCGGCGCGAATCCGGGTTGTTCTTGAGCGTGTCCAAGGCGACCTGGATCTGGTCGATGTGCTGGCCATCCGGCGTGGGCCAGGAGCGCCACTGCACGCCGTAGACAGGGCCCAGCTCGCCGTCCTCATCGGCCCACTCGTTCCAGATGCGGACCTTGTTTTCCTGCAGCCACTTCACATTGGAGTCGCCGCGCAGGAACCACAGCAGCTCACCAATCACGCCGTGGAAGTAGACCTTCTTGGTGGTCAGCAGGGGAAAAGACTCCGCCAAGTTATAGCGCAGCTGGGCGCCGAACAGGGAGAGGGTGCCGGTACCGGTGCGGTCGCCTTTGGGTGCGCCTTCTTCGAGGACACGGCGCAGGAGGTCCTCGTACGGTGTTTTGAGGGATGAAGAAGCAGTGGGATTTTCACTCATGACGTCCAAGTGTAGAGCGTTCAAAAAGTCTTAGGTAGTGAGGTAGGGCTACTAGTGGTTGGATTTGTCACTACGCCGACTGAGCTTGATGAATAGCCTTTAATGCTTCGTCGGTTGGGGTCGCCTGCCATGCGGACTTAGCTCCGGTAAGAATGGAGGGACGGTCCCACAGGTAGCTCATTTCTTGTAGGCCTCGCAGGTCCGTGCTGACAATGCCACCTAGCTTCAGCATCCATGGGCGAATCGTGATGGGGGAGTGTTGGCATCCGGCGCGTCGAGCAAATTCAGCTTGGGTGAGCGCGGGCGCGCAAGGCGTGGAAACTATAGGGGGTGTCGATTCGTTCAGTAGTGCGTCAGCTAGCGCACGGGCGAAATCGGGAAGGTACGTGACCGAGTGTTTAGCGTGTGCGTTAAAAAGAGCAAGGGGACGCTTCTTCCCAATGATGAGCTGATGGTAAACGCATCCGGGGCCGGCATCGGGTCCGTACAGATCGGCCGCGATTACCGAGGTAGTGCGCGAGGGAGAGGCTAAGCGGTTCTCGATTAGGGTCGCTCGAACACCGGGTTTGCCATTGTGGGATCGGGTTCGGGGCGTGTCAGGCGAAATTACCTCGTAAGTCTGGTCGAACCCATACATCGATTCGGGAAAGACAACGGGGATGCCCCGTTGGGCGGCTACCTCTAGCACGGTTTCTTCAGCTGGAATGAGCAGGTCGCGCCACTTTTGTGCGTCGTATGGGGCATGGATGCAGTGGGCAATTCCGTCGATCTGTTCTGGGTACGCGTCACTGTGTGTTGCATCGCCTTTCTTGAACTGCACGTTCCTACTGGCGGCGAAATGGGGCTGCCGTCGCGTCATGATTGTGCATGTGTGCCCTCTTTTAGCGAGTTCGCGTGAAAGTGATCGGCCCACGGGGCCTGCCCCGGTGATGAGAAAATGCATTAGGTGACCTCTGCTCTAAATAGTGACTAGTGCTCTCTAATTCTATAATTGCAGTTACTCAGATTCAAGAGCAGTGCTCTCTTTCTTGTTGATATAGTTTCTATATGTCAATGACCCCAAGAGCGCGTGCTCGCGAACAGACGATGTTGCGCATTGTTGAGGTAGGGCGGGAGCAGCTTGATAAAGGCGGCCCAGAAGCCTTGAATCTTCGTGCAATTGCACGTGATTTGGGGATAGTTTCTTCGGGTATCTACCGCTATGTGCCCGACAGGGCCCACCTATTAACGATGCTGATCGTTGATGCGTTTGAAGCACTTGATGATGCCGTCGCGCGAGGAATCGGTGAGGCTACCGAGACGCGGGACAGATTCCTGCGCCTTGTGTTTGCTATGAGGGCGTGGGCCTTGGAGTTTCCTCAAAGGTGGGCGCTTATTTATGGCACACCCATCATTGGATACGAAGCGCCTGCTTCAGAGACAACGGGCGCGGGTACGAAAGTTAGTAGGCGTCTGGCCGCGTTGTTAACTGAGGCCTCGGTTAAAGAGCTAGAACCGCGTTCATCTCAGTTCTCGCAAGACCTTGCGGCGACCTCTGAGGAGCTTGATGTGGAACTTCCCACTGACGTCATGGAAAAGGCGCTTGAGGTGTGGATACAGATAATTGGCGTGATTAATGCCGAGGTATTCGGTTACCTCGGCACAGACACGCTGCATGACTACCATGAGTTTCATGCTCGAATGGTTTCTCGTCTGGCTGACGAGTTGGGAATCTGACTTTCTTGCGCTGCGTAGGTAGCTAGCGCAGCGCGTGGGGCTTAGTAGCCGCCGTTGGCCTCCGCGTAGGCGGCGGCGTGCTCCAGAATCTCGTCTGCTAGCTCCGGGCGGCAGATCAAAAGATCCGGGATGAAGGTGTCCTCGTTATTGAACTTGATGGGGGAGCCGTCCAGACGCGAGCAGTGCAGGCCCGCGGCCAGAGCCACGCCCACCGGGGCGGCCTGGTCCCACTCGTACTGGCCACCGGCGTGGATATAAGCGTCATAGTCACCCAAGAGCACGTGGATGGCCTTCGCGCCCGCGGAGCCCGCGCCGACAGTTTCAAAGCCCATCTTCTCCGCGACATAACCCGCAACCTTTGGCGGGCGGTTGCGGGAGACCACGAACTTCTTCGACAGCGGGCCCGTCACCGCGCGCACATCGGAGGACTTAAATGTCACGCCCATGTCCGGCATGCCGACGGCCGCGTGGATCGGGGTGCCGTTTTCTACCAGCGCGATGTGGACGGCCCAGTCCTGGCGGCCGGTGGCGAATTCCTTGGTGCCGTCGAGCGGGTCAATGATCCACACGCGGTTCTTCTTCAAACGGCTCAAGTCATCGGCAGCCTCTTCCGACAGGACGCCATCCTGCGGGCGGTGCTGCTCAAGGACGCGGGCGATCCATTCCTGAGCGGCTTCATCGCCGGCATCACCCAGCGCCAAGCCGCGCAGCAGGCCACCGTTGCGCACGCCTTTGAGGATCTCGCCACAGCCATCGGCGAGGGAGTTGGTTAGACGAGAATCAGAAATCTCAACGGTCATAGTGACCAGATTAGCGCGCGCGATACAGTAGGGCATGTCCAAAAACGTTCTGGCGAAGTTCCGCCCGCAGGTGGCCGGTTGGTTCCAGGACGTTTTCGCCGCCCCCACCCCGGTCCAAGAGCAGGCGTGGGAGGCGATTTCCGGCGGCGCGAACGCACTGGTTGTGGCGCCAACCGGTTCCGGTAAGACGCTCGCGGCTTTCCTGTGGGCCTTGAATTCCTTGGTGGAGCGCGAAGGCCAGACCGCCCTGCCGCTGAGCAATGAACCCTCCCGCGAGGGCGCGCATGATGGCGTGAGAGTGCTGTATATCTCACCACTCAAGGCTTTGGGCGTGGACGTCGAGAACAATTTGCGCGCCCCGCTCAACGGCATTGCCCGCACCGCTGAACGGCTGGGCCAGGAGGTGCCGGATATTACCGTTGGCGTGCGCTCCGGGGATACCCCGCAGGCAGAGCGCGCCCGCCAGGTGCGCAAGCCACCGGACATCCTCATCACCACGCCGGAATCGGCCTACCTGATGCTCACCTCCAAGGCGGCGGGCATTTTGAAGACCGTGGATACCGTCATCATCGATGAAATCCACGCCCTGGCCGGCACTAAGCGCGGCGTGCACCTAGCGTTGACTTTGGAGCGCCTCGGGCTCATCGCAGGGGAGTTCCAACGCATCGGGCTTTCCGCCACGGTGCGCCCGCTGAGTGCTGTCGCGAACTTCTTAGGCGGCGACCGCCCCGTGGATATCATCGCCCCGCCCGCAAAGAAGTGCTGGCAGCTCGACGTCCACGTGCCGGTCGAGGACATGTCGGACCTGCCCACCCCGGAGCAGGGCTCGCCCATCGGGGAGGCGACTGTCGACGACCCCCTTGGCATCACCGAAGGCCCCCAGGATGCGTTGCGCGTGCAACGCGGAGTGGGAGACTCCGCCCTGCCCACGGCGAAGTCCATCTGGCCCTTCATCGAAGAAGAGCTCTACGCCGAAGTCATGGAGCACCGCTCCACGCTCGTCTTCGTCAACTCGCGCCGCACCGCCGAGCGGCTCACCAGCCGGCTCAACGAGCTTTATGCCCAGGAACATGACCCAGAGTCCTTGAGCCCAGCGACCCGGCGTGATCCGGCCCAGCTGATGAAGCAGGTCGATGTCGCCGGGAAGGCCCCTGCCGTCATCGCCCGCGCGCACCACGGTTCGGTATCCAAGGACGAGCGAGCGTTGACGGAAACCATGCTCAAAGAAGGCACGCTCAAGGCCGTGGTCGCCACGAGCTCCCTGGAACTGGGCATCGACATGGGTGCGGTGGAATTGGTGGTGCAGGTGGAATCCCCGCCATCGGTGGCCTCGGGCCTGCAGCGCGTGGGCCGCGCCGGGCACTCCGTCGGCGCGGTCTCCCACGGTTCCTTCTATCCCAAGCACCGCGCGGACCTCGTGCAATCAGCACTCACCGTCGCCCGCATGGAGGAGGGCCTCATCGAGGAGATGCACTCCCCGCGCAATCCGTTGGATGTCTTGGTACAGCAGACGGTGGCGGCGGTAGTGGCGTCGGCAAGCGCGGGCACGAGCGAGGGACTCGAAGCCGACGAATGGTATGACACGGTGCGCCGCGCCTGGCCCTATAAGGACTTGGCGCGCGAGGTCTTCGACTCCGTGCTGGACCTGGTCAGTGGTGTGTACCCCTCGACGGATTTTGCGGAGCTGAAACCGCGGGTGATCTATGACCGCGTGACGGGTGTGCTGACTCCGCGCCCCGGCGCGCAGCGCGTGGCGGTGACCAACGGCGGCACCATCCCGGACCGCGGCATGTTTGGGGTCTTCCTCGTGGGAACTGGTGAGGCCGGTTCCGCGCCGCGCCGCGTGGGTGAGCTCGACGAGGAAATGGTCTATGAAACTCGGGTGGGGGATATCTTCACGCTCGGCGCGACGAGCTGGCGCGTGGAGGAGATTACGCGCGACCAGGTGCTGGTGACACCCGCGCCAGGGCATACGGGGCGTTTGCCTTTCTGGAATGGTGACTCCGCGGGAAGGCCCTATGAGTTGGGTAAGGCGTTGGGCACGTTTCGGCGTGAAGCATTTTCGGACCCGTCCGTGGTGCGCGATGCTGATGAGCGCGCCCGCCGCAACATCGCCGCCTACTTGCAGGAACAGCACGAGGCCACCGGGCTCATCCCGGATGAAAAGACGCTGCTGCTGGAGCGCTTCACGGATGAGCTGGGGGATTGGCGCGTGCTGCTGCACACCCCGTTTGGCCGGCCGGTGAATGCGGCGTGGGCGCTGGCGGTGGGGCAGCGCGTGGCGGAGCGTACCGGGATGGATGCCCAAGCCGTGGCGGGCGATGACGGCATCGTGTTGCGCCTGCCGCAGGGTGAGGCGGACCCAGATGCCGCGCTGTTTCTTTTCGACGCCGATGAGATCGCGGACATCGTCACCGAACAGGTGGGAAACTCCGCGCTCTTCGCCTCTAGGTTTAGGGAGTGCGCGGCGCGAGCGCTGCTTCTGCCGCGGCGTAACCCGGGCAAGCGCGCGCCCTTGTGGCAGCAGCGCCAGCGCGCGGAGCAGCTTCTCGACGTCGCCCGCAACTACCCCTCGTTCCCCATCATCCTGGAGACCGTGCGCGAGTGCGTGCAGGATGTCTACGACCTGCCGGCGCTCACGGAGGTCATGCGGGAGCTGGCGCACCGGCGCATTCGCATCGCGGAGGTCACCACGGAGCAGCCTTCGCCGTTCGCATCTTCGCTGCTGTTCAACTACACCGGCGCGTTCATGTATGAGGGGGACTCGCCGCTGGCGGAAAAGCGCGCGGCGGCCTTGGCCCTAGACCCCGCGCTGTTGGCGAAGCTTCTGGGCACGGTGGAGCTGCGCGAGCTTCTCTCCGCTGAAGTTATTGCTGAAGTCCACGCCCAGCTGCAGCGCTCCACTCCAGAACGTCAGGCGCGCACCACCGAGGAGGTCGCGGACCTGCTGCGCGTGCTGGGCCCCATCCCGGTCGAGGAGTTCGGCGCGCACGCCACGGTGCCATTGAGTGCACTCGATGCGCTCGGTGCGCGGATCATGCGGGTGCGCATCAACGGCCGCGAGCACGTGGCCCAGGCGCTTGATGCGCCGCTGCTTCGCGACGGCCTGGGCATCCCCGTCCCGCCCGGCATCCCCGCCCAGCAAGCCACGATTACCGACGCCCTGGATCAGTTGGTCAGCCGCTGGGCGCGCACGCGCGGGCCGTTTGTGGCGCGCGATGTGCAGGAGGCCTTTGGCCTGTCGGCCGCGGTGGCGTATTCCACGCTCAACGGTCTGGACTCCATTTTGGCTGGCCACTACCGCCAGGGTGTGGAGGAGCAGGAGTACTGCGCGGCGGAGGTGCTCAAGGTCATCCGTTCGCGCTCGCTGGCGGCCGCGCGGGCGGCCACGCAGCCGGTTTCGCCTGCGGCCTTTGGGCGTTTCCTCCCTGACTGGCAGCAGGTGGCGGCGGTGGGCCGGCGCCCGGTGCTGCGCGGGGTGGATGGCGTCTTCGCCGTCATTGAGCAGCTGGCCGGGGTGCGCCTGCCGGCCTCGGCCTGGGAGAGCCTCATCTTGCCTGCACGCGTAGGTGATTATTCGCCGACGATGCTCGATGAGCTCACCGCCAGCGGCGAGGTTCAAATCGTGGGCGCGGGCAAGGCCGGCTCCAACGACCCGTGGATCATGCTGTTGCCGGCGGACTATGCCGCGCAGCTTGCCCCGCAGGTTTCTGCGGAGGAGGTGGGCTTGTCTATGCTGCAGACCCAGCTGCTGGAGGCCTTGCAGGGCGGTGGCAGTTACCTTATCTCCGATATTCAACCGCAGCTGAGCGGTACGTCCGAGGAGGTTCGCGAGGCTCTTTGGGGTCTGGTGGAGGCAGGGCTAGTCAGCCCCGATTCCTTCGCTCCTATCCGGGCCCACCTTGCCGCAGGCGGTCCCGCCGGGCGTGCGGCGCATCGCGCGCGGCGCAGACCATCGCGCTCGCGACTGCGCATGGGGCGCACTTCCTTTGCGCAATCGCTCAATGTGTCTGGTGCGCAGGCCGCACCAGACGTGGTGGGGCGGTGGTCGCTGTCCGTGCCCGCCGCCACGGATGCGACGTCGCGTTCCATCGCGCACGGCGAGGCCTGGCTGGACCGGTATGGCGTGCTTACCCGCGGATCCGTGGTGGCCGAGGACGTCCTGGGTGGCTTCGCCCTGGCTTATAAAGTGCTCTCCGGTTTTGAGGAATCCGGCAAGGCCATGCGCGGCTATGTCATTGAAGGCTTGGGGGCCGCGCAGTTCTCCACGCCTGCGGTCATTGATCGCCTGCGTGGGGTGGATGATTCCCCCGACGTCACGGGCTGGCCCTCCGGCACCCGCGAGCCGCAGGCCTATGTCCTCGCCGCGACCGACCCGGCCAACCCCTATGGCGCGGCGCTGTCGTGGCCCACTACCGACGCCGGCGAATCCGCAGCCCGCCCGACCCGCGCCGCGGGTGCCTTGGTGGTGCTCATGGATGGCTTGCCGGTGGCGCACCTGACCCGCGGGGGAAAGACGCTGACCACGTTCTTCAACGCTCTGCCCGAAGGAATCGAGCGCACCGAGGTACTAGCCGCAGTGCTTGCAGGCCTCAACGAGCTGGTTGCCGCCGGGCGCTTGAACAAGGTGGTTATTGAAAAGGCGAACGGGCGGCCTATCTTCGAGTCGAAGCTCGGCGGCGAACTGCGTGCACTGGGTGCGGCACTGACCCCGAAGGGCGTGCGGATTACTGGGGCTGCCCACACCGCCTCTTCCGGCCGTGCAGGACAGCACGGCCAATCTGGAGAAGCCGCGCGCTCCGCCGAGTCTTACCGTCCCGCACGTCACGGTGGGCGCCGTGCTGTCGAGGCGATGGAGGAGCTCACCTTCGATGATCCGGAGGATTCCACTGAGTCTGGTGGCCCATCGACTGCACCGGGCAGCCCAGGTGGTTTCCGCCCGCGCCGTCGACGCCGCTGAATGATATTCACCTTCATTTAGCCCACGGGCTTTTCATGGGTCTAACCTCAAAAGCTGATAGCCCAATAGAAAAGGAGTCTTATCGCCATGCGGCTGAAGCGCCAATTGCCTAACGTGTCCGAGCTGAAGAACCTCATGCGGTTCGAAGCGCCCAACCTCGACCGCCGGGCAGCACGCCTGGCAGAGGCCGCTGATGTGTGGGATCTGCGCAAGATTGCCAAGCGCCGCACCCCGAAGGCGGCCTTCGACTACGTCGATGGTGCCGCCCGCGATGAGGTCAGCTACCGCGAATCCCGCGACTTCTTCCGCGACGTTCGCCTCATGCCCAACGTGCTCAACGGCGCGCACGACATCTCCTTGAGCACTGAGATCGCCGGCGAGCCCGCGGCCCTGCCTTTCGGCATCGCGCCAACCGGCTTTACCCGCTTCATGCATGCCGAGGGCGAGGACGCCGGTTCCCAAGCCGCCCGCGACGCAGGCATCCCGTTTACGCTCTCCACGATGGGAACGCGCTCGGTGGAGGAGGTCGCGGCGTCGCAAGGCAATAGCGGTCGCCGCTGGTTCCAGCTCTACCTGTGGAAGGACCACTCCGCCTGCCAGGAGCTCATCGAGCGCGCTGCCGCCAACGGCTACGACACCCTCGTGGTTACCGTCGATACGCCCGTGGCGGGCCAGCGTCTGCGCGATACCCGCAACGGCATGCGCATCCCGCCGCGCCTGACCGCCGGCACGGTCTTCGACGCCGCGTGGCGCCCCGAGTGGTGGTTCAACTTCCTCACCACGGACCCGGTCACCTTCGCGTCGTTGACCTCGACCACGGGCACCCTGGGCGAGCTGGTCAACACCATGTTTGACCCAGGCCTCAACTTCGAGGATCTGGCGTGGATTCGCAAGCAGTGGACGGGCACGCTCTTCGTCAAGGGAATCGTCAACCCCGAGGATGCACGCAAGGTCATCGATCTTGGCGCCGATGGCATCGTGGTGTCCTCCCACGGCGGGCGCCAACTCGACCGCGTGGTCAACACCCTCCAAGCCCTTGAGGCCGTGCGCGCAGAGGTGGGACCGGACGTGGAGATCATCTACGACTCCGGCATCATGTCCGGCGTCGACATCGCCATTGCGCTGGCTCTGGGGGCGGACTTCGTCCTTATCGGCCGCGCCTACCTCTACGGGCTGATGGCCGGCGGCAAGGAAGGCGTGGACCGCGTCATTGAGCTGTTGGCAGAGGAGTTCAAGAACACCCTCCAGCTGCTCGGTGTGAAGAGGATCGAAGACCTGTCTCGCCAGCATGTGGTCACCCCGTGGGAGCCGGGCGCGTTGGCATTCGGTGAAGGAAGGAACACGCCGGTAGAGTAGGCACCCGTTTGGTGAGGAGGTTCTGCTGTGCCTGAGGGTGATTCGGTTCTGCAGCTGTCGAACCGGCTGCAGTTCATGGAGGGCCGGCGCGTGACCTCCTCCTCCCTGCGCGTGCCGCGCTATGCCACCGTGCGTTTCGACGGGCTGGTATGCGAGGAAGTCTGGCCCTATGGCAAGCACCTCTTCATGGATTTCGGCGGCGAGCTCATCCTTCATACCCACCTCAAGATGGAGGGCACGTGGGCCATCCACTATGCCGGGGACCGCTGGCGCAAGCCCGGTCACAGTGCACGCGTGGTGCTACAGATAGAGAACACCCCGCGCGATATTGAGTTGGTAGGGCATTGGCTAGGGCTGGTCGAGGTCTTTCCAGCCCGCGAGTTTGAGCAGCGCATGGCGTACCTAGGTCCCGACATCCTCGCGCCAGAATGGGAAGAAGGCGGATTCGAGGAGGCCGTTCGCCGCATCGAGTCGCGCCCCCAACGCAGCATCGGCGCCGCACTCTTGGACCAGCGCAACGTGGCGGGCTTGGGCAACGAATACCGCGCCGAGATCTGCTTCCTGGCCGGCGTTCATCCAGCAACACCTGTAGCGCTTGTCGACGTCCCCCAGATCCTCACCATCTCCCGTCGCCTCATCTGGGCCAACCGAGACTCGCCGGTACGTGTGACCACCGGCGTGAAAAGGGCAGGGGAGACCACCTATGTCTTCGGACGCAACCGTCAGCGCTGTCGGCGCTGCGGAATGCTCATTGAGAAGTCCACGCTGGGTGGTGTGGACGCCGGCGGCGACGAAGGAGAGTTGGAGCGCGTCATCTGGTGGTGCCCACACTGCCAGCCGCGTCGCTAGGCTGGGATGCATGAAGATCATTTTGAACATCATCTGGTTGGCAACTGGTGGCCTTGTCCTCGCACTGGGCTACTTTCTCCTAGGCATCCTGGCCTGCATCCCCGTCGTGACGATTCCTGCCGGTGTGGCCTCGATGCGTATGGCGAATTTCGCGCTGTGGCCCTTTGGGCGCTCCGTCATTCAACCGGTCAAAGGTACCGGTGGCATGTCTCGGTTCTCCAACGTTGTCTGGTTCCTTGTCGCTGGCCTGTGGTTGGCTATCGGCCACGTCACCACTGCAGCGGCGCAGGCCGTGACCATCGTGGGCATCCCGGTGGCTCTGGCCAACCTGAAGATGATCCCGGTGACGTGCTTCCCGTTCGGCCGCAAGATCGTGGACTCTGACCACATCCCCTTTGGCTGGGAATCGATGATTAAGCTCTAACGAGTATCTCTCCGGTTGCGGGGTTGCCTGGGGTGCCTTAGGGTTCTGAGTCATGGGGGATTTAGAAACCTACTTCTCCTACCGCAACTCGGGGATCACACTGGTGAAGCAAGCGGTAGGAGGCGAGAAGCGATTACGCGCACTCGGCGCTTCATCAGCTGACGCCGTCGAACTGGCGCGCTTAAACTACATCTACTTCGGCGCCACCAAGTTCACGGGTAAGCAACGCACGGCCCGCAGCCGAGCTTTAGAACAAGGCCATGACCTGGCCACGCTGAGCCTCATCGAGGCCTACACGAAGAAGCTGCAGAATCAGCTTCATGTGTGGAACCTGCGTGTAAAGCTCGCCGGCACGCCCGCCCACAGCATTCCCGCCGTGGCGGCAAAGCGCTTAAAGGAGCTCAAGCCCAAACGTATTCCCACGCCTGGGGTGCGCATGACCTACCGTGCTGATGGGCCGCACTCGCTGACCATTACTGATGACCCTCTGACTGTCACCGAGATGCGCGGCGTGCTGGAATCCATCAACCAGAGCAATCTGCTGGAAGCAGCCAACCACGTCTTCTTCAATAAATCCCACGGCGGAACCAAACCTGCTGTTCTCACCAGCGTGGTCGTCACCTTGGACAAGCTCGACAAAATTGTTAGCGGCGATGGTGATGACATCGTGCTTGAGCTAACTAATGGCGGCCGGATGACCGGCGCGGAGTTTCTGAACTACAAGTTCGCCGAGATCGGCTACGTAACCCTCATCCACCCCACGATCGGGCCGGTGTGGCTGCACCGGATGAAGCGTTTAGCCGGGTTTGAGCAGCGCATGATGGCCAGCGCCGAGCATCCCACCTGTGCCAGGAAGGGATGTAATAAACCTGCTGATTATGCCCAGGTGCATCACCTAGTGCCGTGGAAAGCAGGAGGTACCACCGATCCACCGAATCTGACAATGTTGTGTGCCTATCACAACGGCGTTAATGATGACGACCCAGAGAAACCAACAGGTGCTGGCTACGTGTTTAGGATTCGCGGCGGTGTGGACTACATCCCGCCCTGGGGAGAACCAATCACCGCTCAAGTGGCATATCAAGCCGCGCAACGCGGACTCGGACCGCCCGGCGGGTAAACCGCCACGAAATACAAAGGACACGCACCACCACGCGGATGCCCACAGGGCATCCGCGGCCTTGGCGATCTCGCACGTCGATTGCCCGCTAAAAACGGGTGAGCCCCCGACCGTTCGGCCGGGGGACGTCGCCAAGCAGTGCTTAGCGGTGGTTGCGATACCAACCGATCAGAGCATCGGTCGAGCCGTCGCCGGATGCGGCCTCCTCCTTGCCGGAGACTGCCGGTGCCAGGTCATTGGCCTGCTGCTTGCCCAGCTCCACGCCCCACTGGTCGAAGGAGTTGATGTCCCAAATGATGCCCTGGGTGAAGACGATGTGTTCGTAGAGTGCGATGAGCGCGCCGAGGGCCTGCGGGGTGAGCTCCTCCGCCAGGATCGTGGTGGACGGGCGGTTGCCCGGCATTACCTTGTGCGGGACCACAGCCGGGTCCACGCCCTCGGCGGCAATCTCTTCCGCCGTCTTACCAAAAGCCAGCACCTTGGTCTGTGCGAAGAAGTTACCCATGAGCAGGTCATGCATCGAACCGGTGCCGTCCGCGGTGGGGAAGTCTTCCTTCGGACGGGCAAAGCCGATGAAGTCCGCCGGGATGAGCTTGGTGCCCTGGTGCATGAGCTGGAAGAAGGCATGCTGGCCGTTGGTGCCCGGCTCGCCCCAGTAAATCTCACCGGTCCCGGCGCTCACGGCGGTGCCGTCGCGGCGCACGGACTTGCCGTTGGACTCCATGGTCAGCTGCTGCAGGTAGGCCGGGAAGCGTCCGAGGTCCTCGGAGTAGGGCAGCACCGCATGGGTCTGCGCGCCGAAGAAGTTGGAGTACCAGACGCCGAGCAGACCCATCAGCGCCGGAACGTTTTGCTCCAGGGGCGCGGTGCGGAAGTGCTCATCCATGGCGTGGAAGCCCTCGAGGAAGCGCATGAAGTCCAGCGGGCCGATGGTGCACATCAGCGACAGACCGATGGCGGAATCGACGGAGTAGCGCCCGCCCACCCAGTTCCAAAAACCAAACATGTTCTCAGGATCGATGCCGAACTCCGCGACCTTCTCCGCGTTGGTGGAGACCGCAACGAAGTGCTTGGCGACGGCCGACTCATCACCATCAAACTGCTCAATCAGCCAGCGGCGAGCGGCATGGGCATTGGCGAGGGTTTCCTGGGTGGTGAAGGTCTTGGAGGCGATGATGAAGAGGGTGGAGCCGGCATCGAGGCCGTCGAGAGTCGCGGCGAGGTCCGCCGGGTCGACGTTAGAAACGAACTCCGCGCTGATACCCGCTACCTCGTAGGAACGCAGCGCCTTGGCAGCCATCGCGGGGCCCAAGTCGGAACCGCCGATGCCGATGTTGACGACCTTCTTGATGGTGTGGCCCGTATGCCCCAGCCACGCACCGGAGCGCAGCGCAGTGGCGAAGTCACGCATGCGGCCCAGAACCTCGTGGACGTCGGCGGCGACGTCTTGGCCGTCGACGCTCAAGTCCTTCTCCACAGGCAGGCGCAGCGCGGTGTGCAGCACAGCACGGTCCTCGGTGTTGTTGAGGTGCTCGCCGGTGAACATGGCGTCGCGGCGGCCCTCGACGTCCGCGGCGCGGGCAAGATCCACCAAAGCGGTGACGACTTCCTCATCGATGAGGTTCTTCGACAGGTCCACGTGCAGGCCCGCAGCATCGAAAGAAAAGTCTGCGGCGCGGGAAGCGGAGTTGGCAAAAAGCTCACGCAGGTTGAGGTCCTTCTTGCTCTCAAAAAGCGAGGTGAGCGCGGCCCACTGCGGCTGAGCGGTGATGTCCATTGCAAAAGCCTTTCTGGCAGGTAGCAGACATGAAACTTACTGTGTCCACCGTAGTCCAGAAATCTCTTCGGTGCCGAGACAGAAGGCTGCGCTGGGTTGAGCTAGGCGTAAAGCTTGAGGCCGAATTGCTTCATTGTGTTTGCGATCTCCATGGCGCCCGTCTCGGAGCCGGAGTAATCGTAATAGTCGCCAAAGGACACGACTCCTGCTGCATATAGTTTGCCGTCGATGGAGGCGTAGACAGGACCACCGCTATCACCGGTATCGCTGTAGCTGCCGAAGGTGAAAAGCCCTTGAGCACCGAATCGGTCGATGAAAGGGTCGCAGGCAATGCCTGCTGTGGAACCGGCAAAGCACAACGTGGGCTTCTTTCGCGTGATTTCTTCCAGGCTCATCCATCCGGCTAAAGGCGCATTGAGCGCCGGTGAGGTAGATACTTCGGCGTCGGGGTTGGACACTTCGATCAGCGCAATGTCGGCCGAGTTGATGCTATCTGTGTTGGTGTTGCTGGCCTTCATTACCATCTGGCCTATCTCTACCTCGCTGCCGGAGCGATCTTCATAGTAGAAGCTGTCGCCCTTGTCCCCGCAGTGTCCGGCGGTAAGGATAAAGAGGCGCTGCCCATCGCCGGCGAAATGACCGGTAGAGCACCGGCCATCATTCGTGCGGTTATAGATAGCCGCACCCGGCGTCAATACTCCCACGTCCATGTAGTAGTCGGCTTTTAGTGCGTTGTACAAGTTATTGCGGGGCTCAAGCAGCTCTGCATGGGGGATTTCAGTGGAGTTAACCCAGAGCGCATCGCCGTCGAGGACCTCTTCGGAGCCTTGCATTGTTCCGGATGCTCCGGAACCTTGTCTGCGTTCGGAGTCGCTGACGGAGGGATGGTCGAGTGGAGTAGCGGAATTTGAGGTCTCAGGTGAAGAAAAGCTGCCGCAGGCGGTCAACACTAAGGCAGTGGCAACTGCGGTGAGAACTACAGCGGAGCGAGAGTACACATGCATGCTGAGAGCCTAAAACACCGCTACTTCAGGTGCGCGTGCGTTGGGGATTAGTCCGAGTTGGTGCTAGATTAGCCGAGCTTGCCGCGCCCCAACCGCAGCAGGGCAGAGGCAATCGCGGGGCCCTCCTCGCCAAGCTCGTCGCGGAACTCATTGAGGATGGCAATTTCGCGGGTGTGTACCAAACGGGTACCGCCCGAGCTCATGCGCGTCTTACCAATCGTGCGGGAAATATCGGTGCGGCGCTTAATAGCGTCGAGGATCACGCGGTCGAGGCGGTTGATCTCCTCGCGGTAGCGTTGGATTTCAGCATCGCTGAGCGGGTCATCCGTGCCCGAGGGCATGCGGATGTCGAGGCCGTTGTCCACGACGTTGGGGTCTTGGTGCTCGGGGGTTAAGCCCGAATCTGCGGTGTCAGGATGTGAAGCGCTCATGAGTGAAGATTGTGCCACCACGTTAAGACAAACGGGAATCGCGTGCCGTGACGTCGGTATTCGTCGATAAGAAGCGGCGTGGACGGCAATGTCCGGTGGTGCTAGTAGGTTGGAGAGCATTATGAACAACACTTCTCCGTTTAGGCCTCGTTCTTCGTCTGATCCTTCCGCCGACACCTCCGCCGGTGGCCTGTTTCCCGCGTCCGGGCACAACGCGGATGCCCCTTCCAGCCAGGGAAATGATCTTCTGCTGGAAGGTTTAAACCCGCAACAGGAGGAGGCCGTGACACATTCGGGCTCGCCGTTGCTCATTGTGGCCGGCGCGGGCTCGGGAAAGACCGCGGTGTTGACCCGTCGCATTGCCTATCTCATGCGCGAGCGTGGGGTAGCGCCGTGGCAGATCCTCGCCATTACCTTTACCAACAAGGCAGCCGCGGAGATGAAGGAGCGCGTCGGCCAGCTTGTCGGCCCCGTGGCGGAGCGGATGTGGGTGTCAACCTTCCACTCCATCTGCGTGCGCATCCTGCGCAACAATGCTCAGCTGGTGCCGGGGTTGAACACGAACTTCACCATTTATGACGGCGATGATGCGCGCCGGCTGCTCACCATGATTGCCAAAGACATGCAGCTGGACCTGAAGAAGTACTCTGCGCGTGTTTTGGCTAACCAGATCTCGAACCGCAAGAATGAGCTCATTTCCCCGGAGCGGGCCCGGGCGGAGGCAGAGCGGACGAAGAATCCTTTTGAGCTCACTGTGGCGAGCGTGTACGAGGAGTATCAGCGCCGCCTGCGCGCCGCGAACGCGGTGGATTTCGACGACCTCATCGGGGAAGTGGTGCGCATCTTTAACCAGCACCCACAGGTGGTGGAGTTTTATCGCCGCCGCTTTAAGCATGTGCTTATCGACGAATACCAGGACACCAACCACGCGCAGTACGCGCTCGTTTCGGCCTTGGTGGGCAGGGGCGAGCTGCCGCCGGATGCCCCGGAACTTTGTGTGGTGGGTGATTCTGATCAGTCGATCTATGCCTTCCGCGGAGCCACCATCAGGAATATCCAGGAGTTCGAGCGGGACTACCCGCAAGCGCACACGATTCTGCTTGAACAAAACTACCGTTCGACCCAGACCATCCTGAACGCGGCGAATGCGGTGATTGCGAAGAATGAGGGCCGCCGCGAGAAGAATCTGTGGACCGCCCACGGCGAAGGCGACAAGATCGTCGGGTATGTGGCGGATAACGAGCACGACGAGGCGCGGTATATCGCCTCGGAAATTGATTCCCTGGCGGATAAAGGCACGGCGTATTCCGATATTGCGGTGATGTACCGCACCAATAACGCCTCCCGCGCGTTGGAAGATATCTTCGTGCGCTCGGGTATCCCGTACAAGGTGGTTGGCGGCACGCGCTTCTACGAGCGCCGCGAGATCCGGGACATGGTGGCTTACCTGCGCATTATGGATAATCCGGATGACACGGTGAGCTTGCGCCGCATCATCAACGTGCCAAAACGCGCCATCGGTGACAAGGCGCAGGCGCAAATCGCTCTACATGCGGAGAACCTTGGCGTTAGTTTTGGGGCGGCTCTCCGTGATGCGGCCGAAGGAAAGGTCGCAGGCCTTGGCACGCGGGCGGTCAATGCCGTCACCAAATTCAACGAGATGATGGACGGCGTGCGCGCACAGATTCCGGGCATGGTCAATGAGGTGACGGGCCAGCCGGATTTGGGGGAGCTGCTCAACGCGCTTTTGGACGCCACCGGCTACCGCGCGGAGCTGGAAAACTCCAATGACCCGCAGGATGGGGCACGCCTAGACAACCTCAACGAGTTGGTATCGGTGGCCCGCGAGTTCAGCTCTGAAGCCGCCAATGAAATGGCCTTTATGGGCGCGGACGCAGAGGCAGCCCCGGAGCTTTCGGAAGGCGAAGCCGCGCCGGGCTCGCTTCAAGCGTTCCTCGAAAAGGTTTCGCTCGTGGCTGATGCGGACCAGATTCCAGATCATGAGTCCGGGGTAGTAACGTTGATGACCCTGCACACCGCGAAGGGCCTTGAGTTTCCCGTCGTTTTCCTCACCGGTTGGGAGGATGGCCAATTCCCGCACATGCGCTCCCTGGGAGACCCGAAGGAGCTCAGTGAGGAGCGCCGCCTTGCCTACGTGGGCATTACGCGTGCTAGGGAACAGCTCTACCTCACGCGTGCGATTCTCCGCTCGTCTTGGGGCAACCCGGTGACGAACCCGGCCAGCCGCTTCCTCGCCGAGGTCCCTGAGGACCTCATCGACTGGCGCCGTGAAGAACCGGACAGCTCGCTGTCCAGTGCGTGGGGCGGAGATGATTCCTACCAATACGGGCGAACCTTCGGCTCAGATAGCGGGTTCTTCCGTTCCCGTGGCGGCGGCTATGGCTCGCGGAGCGCTGCGTCTTCCCCTTCGCAGCGCTCGCGCAAGCCAGCTTCGGCGACATCAATGCCGAAGAATAACCATCTCAATTTAGTTGTGGGGGACCGTGTCAACCACGCAAAATACGGGCTAGGCACGGTCATCGAAGCCTCCGGTACCGGCGCGCGGGCGACAGTCACCGTGGACTTCGGCTCAGCAGGCAAGGTCCGCCTCATGCTCATCGGTGGTGTGCCGATGGAAAAGCTCTAAGGCTTTAGATGTGGATGCCGCGCTCGCTGAACCACTCCACCGGGTCAACGGCTGCGCCGCCGCCCGGGTGAACCTCGAAGTGCAGGTGCGGGCCGGTGGAGTGGCCCTCGTTGCCGATGACGGAGATTTGGTCGCCGGCCTCGACGCGGTCGCCGACGTCGACCAGCAGCTGGTCGCTGGGCATGTGGCCGTAGACGGTGATGGTGCCGTCGTCGTGCTGGATGCGGATCCAGTTGCCGAAGCCCTGGGCTGCGCCGGAGGAGATGACCTCTCCATCCATGACGGCGTAGATGGGCGTACCGATTGGGTTCGCCACGTCGATGCCATTGTGGAAGGAACCCCAACGCGGTCCGAAGCCGGAGGTGAAGGTTCCGGAGGTCGGAAAGACCACGGTGTTACCGTTTGCGTCCTGGCTGCGGGTAGGGGTGAGGCCGGAGTGATCGCCTTGCGGCGCGAAGGCTTCAGCGAGTCCGGGAATGCTGGAGGGGTCGAGGACGATATCGAGGCCGTCCTGCGTGGAGTTGATCTCTGGAGTGGATGCCCCGTTGAGGGCCCCGGCCGTCGAAACGAGCAGCCCGGAGAATGCTTTGAAGAGGTCGGCCTTGGAGTCTTCCTTGACTTCGACGTCGTCGGCAGTCGGGCCCTGGCTGGACCCGTCGGAGACATCCACGCTTGCTGCCGGTTCGGCAGCGAACGCTGGGGCCGTCACGGTGGCGGTGGTGACCGCCATGGCGGCGAGTGCGCTGAGCGTGCGCTTCATTACTTCACGTCCTTAAGTCCTGCGGTGGCTCGCTTCCGCCGTCGTAGCCGGCGGAAAGCCTGTGAGCGATAGGATGCGGCCATATCAGCCGCGTTGTGCCTCGAAGTCTGCGACACGCCGGTGCGGTTTCGGCCGTGTGCTGAGCTTCCGTGGCAACGAGATACAAACTATCCCGTGCTATCACCCTGCGCAATGCGCAAAAATGCAGGTAAATACAGGAATTGTTCGAAAAACTATCGAACAGCCCAGCGTGTTACGTGTGTGAAAGAAGTGAAAATTGTTACAGGGGTAAAGTGAAGGTTTAAAGAATGGGGGTAGGGGTTGGGGGTGTGAAAAGAGTTGTTCCCCGGCCGAAGGCTCGGTCGGGGAACGGTGGGCCACGAAGGCTAGGTCAACGAACGCGACTCGCTGCGATCCCGTGCGGTGAGCGGGGCTGTCTTATCGCTGCGATTGACCGCGGCCGCTATAGCGGCGGCTATGAGCGGCACAACAAGCACGGCGAGGAACTGCCACCAATCCGGGGTGAAGTAGTCCTGCGGGCGCAGGCCATGTGGGGGTTCAGAGAAGGTGAAGGCGGACCTATCAGTGAAGAGGAACGTGCCAAGGTGTCCCGCGATCACTCCGAAGAGCATGCTTGCGGTGGCCACTATCCAGGTTTGCCACGCGGCTACCTTGGACATCAGCGAGGGGTGCGCGCCAATCGACTGCAGCACGGTGCTTTCATGGCGCATGGTGTTAGCCGCATTGGCGATGATGAGCGCGAGCACGATGAGGCAGATGATTCCCATTCCTAGGCCGAGGTAGTAGCGGAAGCTCTCGGGGGAGGAGACACCGAACTCCAGTGAGTATCGCGACTGCGAAGCGCTCGCTGTTAGGTCTCGCAGCTCCTCTCGCTCTGCTTCGCTCGGCGCCTCATCCAACGCCAGGGCCTGGCCTACGTAGAAGGGCTTCATGTTCAGCTTTTGAGCGGCCTGCTGGCTAATCAGGACCACGTCACGATCCACGGTAGGCAAGGCCTCAACAACTGGCAGATCGGCGTTGTGGGCTCCGCTTGGCTCTTGACTGTCGACGCGGTTATACGTCTTTACGGTTACCGTGCCGTGTGTCTTGTCCCCGACGTGGCTGCTGTGGGGGAGCACGATGCCGCCGGCCTCCAATGTTTGTGCCGCCGCACGTCGATCCTCTTCCGAGTCGAACTGCCACAGCTCGAGCTGCGAGGAATCAGCTTGGATCATCCTGCTTTGATAGATCAACGGGCTATAAGGGAAGGTCGTCATCAACTCGTGCGCGCACTCTTGGCGGGCCTCCTCGGACTCATCGGTGCGCCGCCCTTGGTTGTCCACGAAGACTGCCCTCTCAACCGGTTTGCTGAGATCGACCTGTGAGCACTGGTAGTCAAATTCGGTGCTGAGCTCATAGAATTCACCATCGTCAGGAAGGCTAAAAGACGTGGTCCACGAGGGGAAAGCATAGAAGGAGTGTGTGCGAGCACCGGTAGCCTGCTGGATGGCCTTTACCGCTGCGCGTTCTTCCGGCGTAGAAGCCTGCGTAGGTTGGTCAAACGTCGTCTCCTCAATCAGCGCTGTGGTCTCCGGCATAACAAGCGCTTCTTCGGCTACGCTCTTTGCGCTATCGGTCATGACGCCTACACCAAACAGGGAGGCTGTGAAGGAGACCGATACGAGAGCGATGGACGTCGGCAAGGCATGCATGCTGCGCCGGGTAAGGCCGCGCCCGGCAAGGCGCAATGCGAGTGGGCCTCGGCGAGACAACAGGGAGCACAGGAAGACCAAGGCCGGGGCAGACGCGGCAACCGCGATGACTCCGAAGAGAGCCAGCACCGTGGGGATGTACTCTCCCCAGGGAGTGAAGCTGAATAGTACGAGCAGAAGAAGGAATGCAGGGCCGATGGCCATCCACTTCCTAAAGCGCAGCAGGCGGTCGGGAGAGGCTCCCTGGATTGCAGCGGAGAGGGCACCACGTTGTGCCAACCATGCGGGAACGATGGAGACAATGACACAGCCTGCCACCGCCACGAGCCACGCGAGAGCAATCGCTAGGAAGGGCAGGCGTGCAGCAAAGTCCGGATAGCGGGCTGTCCACCACACCCACGAGACCGTGAGGCCAACGATCCCACCGATGGTGGCGCCGATTAGTCCCATCAGCAGGCCATAGGCCATCACTGCGAACATGATGTGGCGTGGTAATGCACCCTGGCTCGACATCAGCGCGTACAGGCGCGTATTGCGTCCGGTAGCCAGCGTGAAGACGGGCGCGAGAAGGAAAAGGATGAGCAATCCGGCGATGGCGTAGAGGCCGAAGAAGAAAAGCACGAAAAGAATGCTGCTCAGGATTCCACCAAAGGAATCCGACTCAGAATCGGGTCGGTCCGTATCTCGCAGCTCCGGTGCCCAGATTTCCAGCCCAGCTTCATGGGCGCGGTCGGCGTCCTCTTTGGTCAGCGGCGTGTCACCCACGATGACCCAGGAGGTGCGTATCTGAAAGGACGGGTCGCTGAGAGCGTCATTGAGGGTGGGGGAGGTGACAAAGTCATAGTTTTCGGGAGCAATGGCCGCGACTGTGGCTTGGCGATCGCCGCTGAGGGCGTTGGTGCGCACGGTGATGACGTCTCCGACGGAGGCGTCGATCTTGCGTGCGGTCGAACGCGACAGAACTGCCTGGTTGGGGCCAAGGTTGAATTTATCGACGGCCTCCTGTGCCGGTTCCGGCGGATTCTCTGTGTCGAACTGATCTACCCAGGAGTTGGTTGACTTCCCATTATGGATAAGTGACGTGCTAGAAAAAGTGGTGACCGGGCTGACGCTGAGGCCTTTTGGCAGCACCTGGGCGGCCAGGCGGGGAACGTCTTCGTTGGCAATGTCCTGACGCTCGTTGCTCACCTGAAGGGACCGATCGGGCGAGCTCAAGGCTGCGGAGAGCCGTCCGGAGGAATTATCAAAGAGCGCAATTCCGATGACTAGGGCCACCGGCAAGGCAATGAGCATCACGGCGGCCAGAGTGCGCCATGGATGAAGCTTGAGATCACGCCTCGTCGGGCGGGTAGCGGCATTAATGCCGGACATATTAGCGCACCTCCTCGCCGGTGAGGCGCCCGTCGCGAACCATAACGACGCGGTCGGCCCAGCCCGCGAAACGCGGCTCGTGGGTGACCAGAATGCCGGAAGCACCGGCGTCGATACGCGCGCGTAGAACCTTCATGATCTCCTCGCCCGTCGAGGTATCCAAGGCACCGGTGGGCTCATCCGCGAGCAGAACTTTGCGCGGTCCAATGAGCGCGCGGGCAATCGCCACGCGCTGGGCCTGACCACCGGAGATTTCCTCGGGGAAGCGGTCAATGGTGCCGTCGAGGCCGACCTCGCTCAGCGCTTCCTCTGCTGCCTCACGGCACTGCGCAGGCGATAGGCCATCGAGTTCAAGGGGAAGGGAAACGTTTTCACCAACGGTCAGGGAAGAAACCAGGTTGAAGTGCTGAAACACGAGGCCCAAGTGGCGGCGTCGGGCAATTGCGGCCTTGGCTTTGGAGAGCTGGGAGGCATCGGCGCCGTCGAGAAGCACGCGTCCCGATGTCGGCGGTTGCAACAGTCCTGCGACGTTGAGCAGGGTGGATTTGCCGGAGCCGGAGGGGCCCATGACGGCTACCAACTCGCCCGGTTGTAGCTGCAGGTTGACGGAATCCAGCGCGGTGACCTGGCGAGCGCCGCTGCCGAAGATACAGGTGATGTTTTCGAGTTCGAGCGGGAAAGGAATGTGCTGGGTGGTGGGCACGGAGTCGGGGGTCATCGCGGTTCCTCCTCGGCGGCGGTGGGGGTGGTCGGGTTGGTCAGAGATTCCACGCGGTCGAGCCAACGTGAGAGAGATTCCAAGTCGAAGATTTGGCGCTCCACGGCCAAGCGCTGGGCGCTGCGCTCCGCAGGCAATTCCGAGGCTCGGCGGTTGAGTTCGCGGAGCTGGCGAACGGTGGCGAAACGCTGGGCGTCAAGGACGGCGATAACGTCGACGTCGGAGCGCCGAGCGGCAAGGGACACTTTGAGCACGAGCTCATCGCGTTCGATGGCGTCACTGTGCAAGGTGGACTTCCACCATTGCGAGAGCTCTGCGCGCCCGTCAGGGGTGATGGCGTAGCTGGTGGCGCGGCGCCCGGTGGGGCCGGTGAGCTCGCCGTCGGTGGCGATGAGCCCATCGCGCTCTAAGCGGCTTAGGGTTTGGGCTACTTGGCCCATGTTGAGCGGCCAGAGGTTGTCGAAGGTCTCCGCAAAGCGGGTCTTGATGTGGCTGGCTGTGGAAGGTTGATCACTGAGCAGCGCAAGAACGGAGTGTTTGACGGACATGGTCACCTCCTGCGCGGAGGACAAGGGGAGGATTAGTTAGGTGCATACCCGGTAAGTTACCGGGTAACTATCGGCTTGGCAAGAGGTTCCGGAACGGAGAGTGGTGTTTACCCCCGCCCGGTGTCCCGCGAGGTGGCGCGCGACCCTACGCGCCTGACCATCGGTGAGTGGGGTGAAATACGCAAAAGACGGCATAGAGCAGATTCGCTCTATGCCGCCTACGTGGTGTTGGAAGGTTTGGTCGCGTGAGTTTTAAGCGACGTCGATGCCGCGCTCTGCGAGCCACGGAACCGGGTCCACGGCACCTTCACCGGTGGGGTGAATTTCGAAGTGCAGGTGGGAGCCAGTAGAGAAGCCGAGAGAACCCATGCCGGCGATCTTCTGGCCAGCGTGGACGCGCTCGCCAACAGCGACGTCAAGGGTCTGCATGTGGCCGTAAACGCTCATGGAGCCGTCATCGTGCTTGATGCGGATCCACTGGCCGTAGCCGGAAGCCGGGCCGGAATCGATGACGGTTCCATCCATAACGGAAAGGATCGGGGTGCCCACGGCATTAGCGATGTCGATGCCGGAGTGGAAGGAGCCCCAGCGGGGGCCGAAGCCCGAGGTGAAGGTACCTTCTGCCGGGCGGGCTACGGAAGGCGCGCGGTTTGCCTCATCGGCGGCGGCGCGGGCATCAGCGGCCTGAATGGCCTTATCCAGCTGCGTGGACAGGTCAGCGACCGGCTTGGTTTCCGCGATGGAGAGGATCTGCGGTGCTGCGTCCTCGACGGCGGCCTGTGCGTCCTTGAGCGGATCGGTGTCTGCCTGCAAGGTGTAATCGATGGACTGCGCCTTGGTCTCGCCGGTGCCGGCGGATTGAATGGTGCCAGCTGCGGCACCGCCAACGCCTGCGGTAGATACGGCACCAGCCGCGATGGTCATAACCGCCAGGCGTCCCTTTGCGGTCTGCGAGGTGGTGATTTTGCGGTGGCGACCTGCGCTTCGCTGAGTCTTGCTTCGCATGAACTCTTCTTCCGTCTTAATTCACTATCGTCCAACCAAAATAATCGTTACGTCTAAATCTGGTTGGTTATCCGATTGTGACCTTCCTGTTACCAACGAGATGTAACAGTAGCGTCTCGACGGGTGCAGAGCAACCCGGATTGCAGTTTTTCTTCTGAATATGCCGAAAGATTTCTATGTCATGATACGACAGCTGTTTCCTGTGAATGAAGTGAAGCTATGGTCAGGGAACCGGGCAGTCAGCGCAGAGGACGCAAGTAAAGGAGTCCCGCAGAGTTGTTGATTCGGGGGTGTATCGGATCAATCGGATCGGATATCGACGCGCCACCCCCGGTGGGGGAGGTGCTCGTGGCAAAGTGGACGCCGATGAATAAGAACACGAGCCCCCAGTCCAGGACGTCAGCTCGCCCCCGCGCGCATGTGCGTGGACGCGGCGATGGCGCTGAGCGCTCTGAGCGAGGCTACCGGCGAGACCGCCGGGCTCCTGCTGAGCGCATCAAGGGAATTGAATCGGATAAGGCTCGCGCTCGTCGCGCGCAGGCCCCGACGACGTTGCGCGGGCGAATTCGCCGCATGCTTATCGTCGTCGGCATCCCGCACCTCGTCGTGGTTCTGGGCATACTCGTGGTCGCTATCGCCGCGCTCCTCCTCACTAGCTCCCCCTTCGCGTGGCTGAACACCATCGTGGGGGAGGCGTGGATGGTGTTTAACCTGGCTCCAATCCGCGCTGGCGGGATTGATATCGGTGTCCTACCTGTTCTTCCTGCCGCCTTCTTGGCCTGGCTGGTAGGCCGCCGCGTTCGAGCGGCGGTCAAGGACAAGGTGAGTATTAATGACTTGCTTGTCCTGAGCTGCTGCGTGCTGGCAGTGCCGGTGGTTCTGACCATTATTGCGTGGTTGATGCTCTGGGATGCCGGAAAGGTTTACGACGTCTCTCCGCCGGAGTTGTATCGCGTTGTGCCCCGCATGCTCCTTCTGCATGCCGCTGCTCTCATTGGAGGCATGGGCCCGCGCTTGTGGAAGGCCTTGGCTAAGCGCAGCGGAGTTCCCCGCGTATTCGTCGACGCCGCCCAAATCGGCCTGAGCTACCTTGGCTACCTTGGCGCCGCAGGGCTGGTTCTCGTTGTGATTATGTGGGGGTGTGGCTGGTCGCGCCAGGCTGAGATGCTCGCTAGCTATCCGGTTCTCACAGCGATGGGGACCGTGGGGCTTTTCCTGCTAAGTATTCTGTACCTCCCGAATGCCGCAGTTGCTGCGGGGGCGGTGCTGAGCGGCTCGGAACTGCACATTGGTGAAGGTACTAGCGTGAGTCTGTTCAGCGGCCACGTAGTTCCACTTCCGCCGCTGCCGTTGGCCGCAGCCGTTCCTCCTTCCATCAGCTCGTGGTTCGCGGTTCTCTTGGTTGTTCCAGTACTCGCTGCGGTGGCGGCGTTTTATCGTCGCCGAGCGCTGGTGTCTTTCCACGTAGCGCTTGTTGCAACCATCACTGTTGCCGTGTCCTCTCTCGTGGCGTACTACGCCGTGTCCGGCGCGCTAGGCGTGTACGGCTACACCGGGCCGGAGCTGTGGACAGCGGTGGGGCTGAGCTCCCTGTGGTGCCTCGTCGTGGGGTGTGCCTTTGCGACGTCTCAGGCGGTGTCCGCATCGCGTGCTCGCCGCGCTACCGCCCCGGCTGCTGAGGCAGAAGCCCCCGCGGCTGCCGAGGAGACGACGACAGACTCCACCGACACTGCTCAGCCGGAGCAGGATTCTGCAGTGCTTGGCGACGCCACCGCTGCCGAAGCGGAAGAAGCAGAGACTGACGCGGAGGAATCCAACCCCGACGAAGAAAGCGAAGCCGAGGCCGACGCTGAGGACGAAATAGAGGACGAGCAAGAGGGCCAGACTAAGGAGCAAGCTGAGGCGCCAGCTGAGGAACAGGTCGAAAGCCAGACTGAAACCGACGTAGTTGACGCAGAAGTCGTGGACGTAGAAAGTGCCGAAACCGAGGCTGAAACCGATGAGACCGCTGAAGCCACGGGGAAGCTCGACACAGACGCAGAGGAACACCAAGAAGCTGAAGGCCCCACAAAAGAGTAAAAATTCCGCGGTTCACGGCGGTAGCGGCTAGGCTGTAGCGCGTGACTACACCGCATCAGCCCGCTGCTATTGCCCACCTCAACGTTGTTGTTCTGGTTTCCGGAACTGGCTCGCTATTGCAGGCCATCGTCGATGGCCAGGATGAGCATTACAGCGTCGTGAAAGTCATCGCGGACGTGCCTTGCCAGGGCATTGAGCGCGCGAGGGCGGCGGGAATTGCCACCGAAGTCGTAGAGATGGGCGCTGACCGCGCCGAATGGAACCAACGTCTGGTTGCCGCAGTGGATGCTGCGCAGCCAGACGTTGTTGTTTCTGCAGGCTTTATGAAGATCTTGGGCAAAGATTTCCTGGATCGCTTCGAAGGTCGCACCATCAATACCCATCCAGCGCTCTTGCCTGCCTTCAAAGGCGCGCATGGCGTACGCGATGCGCTGGCTTATGGTGCCAAGGTCACAGGCTCGACCGTCCATTTCGTTGATGCCGGCGTCGATACCGGCTCCATCATTGCCCAGGAACCCGTCCGGATTCTGGCAGAGGATGATGAGGCCAGCTTGCACGAGCGCATCAAAGTGGTCGAAAGAGAACTTATCGTTAGCGTTCTCCGCGCGGCGCGCGTGGAGGGCGAAGCACTCAGCATTCAGCTCTAATTAATTCATTACCGCAAGGAAGGCTTAAGTCCCCGTACCATGAGCGAAGATCGTAAGAACATCAAGCGCGCGCTGATTAGCGTTTATGACAAGACCGGTCTAGAAGACCTCGCCCGGTCCCTCGATAACGCTGGCGTGGAGATTGTTTCCACCGGTTCCACCGCGAAAAAGATCGCAGACTTGGGCATTGACGTCACGCCCGTCGAGAAGCTCACCGGCTTTCCAGAGTGCCTTGAGGGCCGTGTGAAGACGCTGCACCCCCGCGTGCATGCGGGAATCCTGGCGGATACCCGCAAGGACGATCACCTCAAGCAGCTTGAGGAGCTGGAGGTAGAGCCCTTCCAACTCGTCGTGGTGAACCTGTATCCCTTCCGTGAGACGGTGGCCTCCGGAGCCGACTTTGATGGCTGTGTCGAGCAGATCGATATCGGCGGCCCGTCCATGGTGCGCGCGGCCGCCAAGAACCACCCCTCCGTTGCTGTGGTTGTAGACCCTGCGCGCTATGGCGAGGTCGCAGACGCCGTGGTCAACGGTGGCTTCACGCTGGAACAGCGCCGCGGCCTAGCCCGCGATGCCTTCCTGCATACCGCTGATTACGACGCCGCGGTGTCTGCGTGGTTCGTCGATCAGCTCAGCGAGGGCGAGGAGACCACCCCGCTGCGCTACGGCGAGAACTCGCACCAGTCCGCGACCGTGACCCGCATCGGTGCCAAGGGACTGGCCAATGCGACGCAGTTCAACGGCAAGGAAATGAGCTACAACAACTACCAGGATGCTGACGCCGCGTGGCGCGCCGCCTGGGATCATGAGCGCCCGTGCGTGGCAATCATCAAGCATGCCAACCCGTGTGGCATCGCGGTGTCTGACGAGTCCATCGCGGCTGCTCACCGCGCGGCCCATGCCTGCGACCCGATGTCCGCATTCGGCGGCGTCATCGCTGTGAACCGCGAGGTCACCGTGGAGATGGCGGAGCAGGTCAAGGAGATCTTCACCGAGGTCATCGTGGCCCCGTCCTACGAGGAGGGCGCCATCGAGGTTCTTAAGGCCAAGAAGAACCTCCGTGTGCTGCAAGCTGAGTACGAGGCTCCGCAGGTGGAGCGCAAGTACATTTCCGGCGGTGTGCTCACCCAAGAGCCGGATACCTACCAGGCGGAGGGCGATAACCCGGCCAACTGGACGCTGGCTGCGGGCGAGGCCCTGAACGAATCCGATCTAGCGCAGCTCGAGTTTGCTTGGCGCGCCGTGCGTGCGGTGAAGTCCAACGCCATCCTGTTGGCTAAGGATAATGCCACCGTGGGCGTGGGCATGGGCCAGGTCAATCGCGTCGACTCCGCCAAGCTCGCGGTTGAGCGCGCCAACACGCTGGCCGACGGCACCAACCGCACCGAAGGTTCCTTCGCTGCATCGGACGCCTTCTTCCCGTTTGCGGATGGTCTCGAGGTTCTCCTCGATGCCGGTGTCAAGGCCGTGGTTCAGCCGGGTGGTTCCATTCGCGATGAAGAAGTCATCGAGGCCGCTAAGAAGGCTGGCGTGACCATGTACCTCACCGGAACCCGCCACTTCTTCCACTAGAGCCTGAACCAAAGCGTTCCAGCAAACTTCAACTGCCCTAGCTGACGAATCTAGCCGCGTAATTCGACGCGGAAGCGCAAGATTTGGCGGCTAGGGCAGTTATGATCTCAGTTTCTTAAGCGCCCGTGATGGTCATAGGCGTGGTCGCAAGCGCGGCCGTCGAGGTTGGCTCGGAGCTTGTACCAGTCTGCTCCGTATTGGATGATTCGCGGCCCCAGATAAACCACGCGCCGACGCCAAGGACGACAGCCAGGATGAGGAGCAAAGCAATCAGCGCCGCGATGGCGCCGCTGAAGCGCCCTGTGCCTTTCGGCGGGGTAGGAGCGGCATAAGAGTTGGGCTGGGGTGGATTTGGGGGTGTTGGCGCGCCACCACTGAACGGCTGCGGGGCGGGGCTAGCGGGGTGCCCACCGAACGGGGGAGTGCTTCCGAATCCGCCGCTCGGACCATTTGTGCCGCCGGGATGGCCCGGGCGGCCAAACCCGGGAGCAGGTGAACCGAAGCCGGAGGAACCGGAGTCGCGTGGAGGGGTGCCCGAAGGACCAGTAGGAAATGACATGGCGGGAGATCAGCAACCTTTCCGTGCACAGGAAGTTAGAGCATCGAGATACCTCTAACAATCTAAACCCTTAAGCACCGTCCGTGGGGACTTCAATGGAAGCTCGTGGGAATACTCCCCAGTGGGGCAGGAAGCGCTGGCAGCACAGCAGAGCACACACTGTGCAAAGCGCGAGTAAAGACGTAAACGCTGCGCAGAGAATTGTGACTGTGCAAAGATAGGACAGATAGAAAACGCCTATTGGCAATTGCAAACGTCACGATCTACGGAGGCTTCGGTGACTGATTCAGATCGCAATCATGGATTCGGCGCGCATCCCCAGCAGGGAAACGGCAGCCAGCCACAGCCTTCTCATCAAGAAACCCACCCGGAAACCGCGGATTTTGAAGCCCCGCCAACACAACAGCGCCCAGTACAGCCCCAGCAATACCCCCAAAACATGGGAAATAATCCGGGCTACTCGCAATCGGGTGAGCACAACTACTCAAATCCTTTTGCTCCCTCCGGATCCCAGGGCCAGTATCCTCAGCAGCAGCAATTCCCCACGCAACAGTTCCCGCCCCAGGCGGCGCCGCAGGACGGATTTGGCCAGTACGATCAGCAGCCGGCTGCCTATGCGAATTCCTATGCACAGGACGATGCCGGAAACCATGGTTCCTCTAATTCCGGAAAGCTTGTGCTCATCGGCGTGCTGATCTTGGCAGTAATCCTCGTTATTGCCGCGTTGGCCTACCTCATTTTCTTTAAACACGCTGACTCAGGATCCCAGGCTGAATCGCCCCAGGCGCCAGCCCAACTCACCGAGCAGAATGAGGGTCCACAAGACAGCACTTCAGCTGCGGAGGAACCTGAGAAGACCTCAGAGCAGTCCACGACGACCTCCAAGGCGCAGAAGCGCCCCGAGCACCCTGACCTGCCCGCGGGCGCTATCCCGGCGAACGACGCCGCGCGTAACAACGAGCCCGGCGGCAACTTCAACAGTGTCTATCGCGGCACTGAGGTGACGACGGAGCCGTTCGCCAACTCCGTGCGCGATGAATACGTCAAACACTACGTCGATACCCACGAGTTTGACGCCACGATTAGGGCTTTTAGCCCGAAGACCAAGCTGTTCTACACCATGGATTGTTCCGATAACGGCGAGTATGTGACCTGCACTGGCGGCAATAATGCGGTTGTATACATCCTCTAATGTGTAAGCGAGTATCGATGAAATTCGGAACACGACCAAGCCGCACGCATGAACACCCGCGACGCCGGCCGGCGGCACTGGCAGCGCTGGTGGGGATCGCGGTGGCGTCGCTCAGCGCCTGCACCATTGGGGACGTCTCTCAGCCGGAACCAAGTGCTCCAGCAAGCAGCCCGCAGCCTTCCCTTCCTGATTCTGGATCCGGCTCGTCCGCAAGTCCTGCCCCTGATTCCATCCTCGACAAGGAACCATCCGTGATTAAGGCCACCGACCTTCAGGAAGCCGTCGACGCCATCGCCGCCGACAACCCAGGAACCGGAATCGCGGTGGCTGGGTCACAGACCGTCGCGGCTGCCGGCATCACCGACCCGCGGCCCGCATGGTCCACGGCGAAAGTCCCCCTGGCCATCGCCGCCGAACGCGCCGGGGTAGCGGATCCGGACGCTGTGTCTCGAGCAATTACTTTTTCCGATAACGCTGCGGCAGATTCTCTCTGGGAAGCCCTCGGCGGGGGAGCGCAGGCGGCACAGGCTACCCAGGAAATCATCGGAACCGCCACCGTTCCCGCCACGCCACCGCGCCCCGGGTTTAGCGCCTTCGGCCAAACTCAGTGGCCGGTGTCCGAGCAAGCAAAATTCGTCGCCGCGCTGGGATGCCAGGAAGGCGCAGATCCCATCCTCGCGGCCATGGGTGACGTTGATCCGGCACAGCAGTATGGCCTTCGCACCCTCGACGGGGCGGTGGTGAAGGGCGGCTGGGGGCCTGCCGAGGACGGTTCCTATGAGGCCCGTCAGATGGGGCTTATCACGCTAGGTGGACACACGGTGGCGGTGGCAATTTTTGCCGCAGCACCATCCGGTGATTACGGCGAAGCCCAGCAGATGCTCACCCGACTAGCCAGGCAATTAGAAACCGCTCAGGTGGAGTGGCCGGACGCGGGATGCCAGCAGGAAGCTGTCTAAAAGCCCTAGTGCGGTTCCTAGTGAGGCCAGTAGTCCTCGAATTTTCCGGCCTCCCCGTCGATGTCATAGTCCGTACCCCGGATGTTGAGCACGGAGCCGGTGTCATCCCCGCTGGTGGGATCGAGGATTGTGGCGCTAAAGGAGCTTCCCTCACCGCGCGCCGGGCCAAAGGCAGCACCGCTGGACCAGACCCCGCGGTAGAAAAGGGAGTCCTGCTTTTCGCAGACCACAATGTGCGAATCGGGATCCGAGCCATGGGCAGCGAAAATCATGCTCTCGCCTTGCTGGCAGCGTGCCTCTGGGTAGTCGGACCATCCGGCCGCGGTGAGTCCTTCGGGGACATCGGCAGCATCAGGATTGAGAGAAGTCTCCGGTGCCTGCTCATCAGCGGCTTCCTCGTCGCCAGCAGTTTCCTCGTCGTCAGCTGTTCCTTCTTCTGCGGCCGTTTCCTCCGGCGCAGCCCCGCCTACGCGGGTGGGTTCCTGCTCCGTTGCGCTGCCGGCTTCGGGGCTTGCCTGGCTGGTGGAACGGACATCATTCCAAATCACGATTCCGGCAATCAGCAGTGCGATAAGGATCGCAATGGCGCAGATGATCGGAACGAGGTTGCGCTGCTCTGACTGGGGCCGTTGAGTCTGGCCCGACGCCGGCGTAGGGGGCTTATTCGCGTAATGGTTAGTGCCAAATCCTGGGGTGCTCATAGGGTCCTTGGAAAACAGTAGAGAACTACAGGTAGCATATCTGGCTCCGCACAACCAGACGGAACTGCGGGGTAGCACCCTCCATTTGGGGGCGATGGGACATGGCAACCTCAAGCCTTGCTATGCATATGGTGCAATGGGGCGGTGACTAATTCCTACTTCGTGCAATGGCTTACCCAGCAAAAGCGGTATACCACCGTGTACCTGCTGGGCGAGGGCGGCATGGGGCAGGTTTTTCATGCTACGGATCCGGATCTGTCCCGTGAGCTCGCGGTTAAAGTGCTGCTGGATGATGTCCGGGATGAGGCCTCTCGAGCCCGTTTCCACAACGAAATGAAGGCTCTCACCAGGATCGGTAGCCACCCGGGGGTGGTTCAGTTCTATTCCAAGGAATCGAGCCGCGCGGGGATGACGTGATGGTCATGGCGTTCATCGACGGTGGAACCTTGGCGCAGGCGATCCGGGAACGAGCCAACAAGGGGAGGGGATTTACGGTCGCCGAGGTGGCGTACTACCTCAAACCGATTGCCGCGGCGCTGGACTATATGCACCACGAGCTGCACCCCGGGTGGGTGCATCGGGACATCAAGCCCGCCAATATCTTGCTGCGCAAGAACCCTGGTAGCTTGGCACCGGCTGTGCTGAGTGACTTCGGAATCAGTATCGAGGAAGGCCAGTCGCGCCTGACCAAGGTCGGTCACATCGTGGGTACCGAAAAGTATTTGGCCCCAGAGAACAATGGCCATGCTTATGGTGATGATGACATGTCGGCGCGCGCGGACGATTACTCGCTGGCACTTATCGCTTTCGAGATGCTCACGCTTCACCACCTCAAGGACACGATGCCGCGCAGCGAGTGGGAAGGGCAGCGCCGTATCCCGGATCTGTCCAGCGATGCCTTCGCCGCATTCCTTGCAGAAGACACTGCCCGCGTTGCCTCGGAGGTACAGACCGTGCTGAACAAGGCGCTCAACAGCGTGCCCATGCAGCGTTATGCGCGGGCCCAGGACTTCATCGCCGCGCTTGACGACGTCTCCCGTTCCCGCCCCTCCCAGCCCGCTTCCGGCCCTACTTCCTCTGCCCTGCGTAGCGCCCCAGCACCGCAGCCTTCGTCGCAACCAGAGCAGCCGCGGAATGCACGAAGCACTGCGCGGACGGGACAGTTTGGCCAACAAGGGCAATCACCCCAGCGTTGGCCGGAGCCCTCCGCCTCCTTTGGGTCCATGGATCGGGCAAGGCCAACTGGCTTCGTCGCTCCCTCTAACCCGATCGCGTCTTCGGGAACCGTGTCACCCTCCACACCAGTTACCCCGGCGATGCCAGGGTCTACGGTGCAGCGACGGTCTACTCCTCAACGGGCAACCCGCAAGCCGGCCGCGAAGGATAATTCGAATGCCCTCATCATCACGGTCACCGTCGTGGTCATCATCCTTATTTTCTTAGTGACGTGGGCTATCGTGGCCTAGCGCCAGCTGAGGTGGGGTGTGGCTTAGCACGCCGAAACAAAGTGAATGCCGCTACACTGAAGAGCACTGTTTGAAGGCGCCTCGCCGACATACCCGGCGAAGAGCGCGAGTTGTCCAGCCCTACGGAGGTGTCCATGAGCCAGCAACAACCACGCACGCCGCAGAACGCACCGCGGGGGCCCAGGCTGCGCATCGATGACCTGATCGGCGGCGTGAAGGTTATTTCCCCGGGGGAGGAACTCATCGTCGGCCGCGCCGGTGACTTCCGGGTGGGTGAGGAGGACCTCAGCCTGCACCGCCAGCTCTTCCAGCTGTGGTATGGCGGCCAGGGGTGGATGATCTGCAACGTGGGCAGTCACATCCCACTGCGCATAGAGCTGCGCGGGGTCAAAGGATTTTCGCGCATTGATCTCGGCCCCCGCTCGGTCGCGGCGGTACCCCCAGGGCCATCGAGGGTTACCTTTGAGACGCCAGAATGCCCCTACGAGCTGTATATCGACGTAGAAAACAGCAACTATTCGCGCCGTACCAAGCGCGAGCAGGACGTTGATGAAGAGCGCACACGCACCCGTCACGTGCCCAATGATGAGCAAGAAGAGCTGCTGCGCCAGCTAGCCAGCTACCTCAAGAAGCCGGGCTCCACCGACGCCGATATCCCCTCGGTGCGCGACATTGCTGAGGCGCTGGGGTGGACCGAAAAGAAGACGAACCACAAGATGGATCGCCTCGTCGATAACCTCCGCGCTGACGGCGAAAAGGCCTACAAGCCTTATAAGACCTTCTTGGCGCACTACGCCATTCGACACGGCCGCTAGCGGGCCGACCTCTTGCGGTCCGCGGCGGCCGCGGCGGCGGAAGAAATAGAGTCGTTGCGGTTCTTGAGCAGCTCCAGGGTGGTCGCCTCAGCATCGTCGGGAGGGGTGGCACCGAGGACTGCTAGGGCGGCGTCGGCAAGCATGGCGGACTGCTCCGGCACGCGCTGCGAGGCATCAAACGGTGCGTTGCCATCATTGGGACGCATTTCAATGACGGAGAGCGCGATGTGGAAGGGGAGCTCGATGCGCGGATCGTCCGCGCCCACAATTCCTGCGGCGGCAGTACGGAAGTGATCCTTGAGGCGGTCGCGCTGCTCGTGATATTCACCGAACTCGGGGGAATTAGCCACCGGCAGCTGATAAAGGCGGCCGACGTTCCACGCCGAGGTCAAAAGCAGGCGAGATTCGGCTGCTACCAGTGACCACAGGCGCTGCGCCGGCGCGGCATCGGAGGCCGCAAGCTCATCCGCGAGCTCCAGCGAGGGCTCGATGGTGGAATTCAGCAGGGTGAGGAAGATATCGGTCTTCGAAGGAAAGTGATAGTACAGCGAAGCCTGACGGATGCCGACGGCATCAGCAATTTGGTGCGTGGAAGTTGTAGCAAAACCCTGGGTGGTAAAAAGCTCGGATGAGGCATCCAGGATTTCTTCGCGCGCGGTGTTACCCCGGCGGCGTGGGCTATTCTTCCGTGGCCTGCCAACGCTACCTGCCATGAGGCGGACTCCCTTCGATAATGTTCATGTAATAACTGACGGCAAATCAGTAATCGTACACTCCGCCGCAAACGGCGATTGCTAAAGCTCAGCTTTCACTACTGCTAACCACATTACCGTGCCGAATCATGATGGATTCAAAGGCAGCGGAGACTGTGCGGCACGCCGATCCATAGGCGGTGCGGTCCAGTGGGGGCAGATCCCCGAGCACGACACTGTGCTGGACGACGCCCTCATACCACCGCCCCAACTCCAGCGCGATGCCCGTGCCCCAAGCGAGACTCAGGCCCTCTGCCTCCGCGGTAGTGAGCAGCTCACGCTCCACGCCGATGGCAAGACGGTCTTGGGTGGGGCGGGGCGCTGGTGCTGCCCAACGCGCGATGGCAGAAATGGGCGCCAGCAAAGAAAAACGAATGGACACATCGGCTAAACGATCGGGGAGACCATCCACGAGCTTGAGCGGTGCTGGGCGCTGTGACACAGCCTCGGCGTAGAGCTCCTCCTCGCCGCCAGACCCCAGTGGGAGGCCAGCATCGGCACGGGTTGATGCGCAATCCTGTACCGCGCCGCAGGTCAAACCAGCCTCGGTGATGACCTTCTCTAGCTGTTCGTCAGTGCCTAACCACGTGATGGGTAGTGAGGGGAGGAGGTCGCCGCGGGCAGCGGCGCCGGTGAGTCGAACCGGGCTGGCGAGGCCTGGAGAACGGACGATGTCCGTGATCACGCGAGAAAACCACGCAGCGAGTTCCACACCGTCTCCCCGGTGGGCAGTTGCGTTGCGCATCAAATCCTGCGCTTCTTCCAACAAGCCGCGTGCATGGGCGGGGGACTGGCAGTGGGTAGCGAGTTCGCTGAGGTCTGTGAGTGATTCGTGCAGTGGCATAAAGGCTTAAGTTCCCTTTCCATCAGGGGCGTTCTAACCCTTCAATGTAGCACTCGGGGGTGCCAGTTCTGAGTAAGACAGGTGCGGTGCACGATCCCCAAGAGGACAGGCGGAAAACGAAAGCCGCCGCCTACCGTGCCCCTTAAACGGGGAGGTAGGCGGCGGCTTAAAAGCTCTTTTGTCCTGTCCTAGTGAGTCACGAGTACAGCGGCAAAAGTGCGCTGTTGAAACCAGCTAGTGTTTAGCGGGACGTGAACGGCAGGAGAGCCATTTCGCGAGCGTTCTTGACGGCAGTAGCAACCTGGCGCTGCTGCTGCGGGGTCAGACCGGTGACGCGACGGGAGCGGATCTTGCCACGATCGGAGATGAACAGACGCAGGGTCTTGATCTCCTTGTAGTCAACCTTCTCAATGCCCTCGGCCTTGAGCGGGTTCTTCTTCGGGCGACGGGTCTGCTCCATACGGAACTTCTTGTGATTATTACGCTTGACAGCCATTGTATGGGTACCCCTTTACCAGCTGGACTTGCGAACGCCCGGCAGCTCACCACGGTGAGCCATGCCGCGCATACGGACACGGGACAGACCGAACTTGCGGAGGTAACCGCGCGGACGTCCATCGGCGGAGTCGCGGTTACGGACGCGGACGCGAGCGGCGTCGCGCGGCTGACGGTTCAGCTCGAACTGCGCCTCGAGGCGCTCTTCGTCCGGGGTGTTCGGGTTCTTGATGATTGCCTTGAGCTCAGCGCGACGCTCCGCGTAGCGGGCGACGATTTCCTTGCGCTGCTCGTTCTTGGCGATCTTTGACTTCTTAGCCATAAATTATCGCTCCTCGCGGAATTCGACGTGCTTGCGGACGATCGGATCGAACTTCTTCAAGGTGATGCGATCCGGGTTGTTGCGCTTGTTCTTACGGGTCACGTAGGTGTAACCGGTGCCCGCAGTGGACTTCAGTTTGATGATTGGACGGATGTCATTACGTGCCATCTTTAGATCTTCTCCCCACGTGCGCGAATCTTGGCCACGACGGACTCGATGCCGTCACGGTCGATGATCTTCATGCCCTTGGTGGAAACATTCAGGGTGATGGTACGGCCCTCAGAGGGCAGGTAGTACCGACGACGCTGCACGTTGGGGTTCCAACGGCGCGAGGTGCGGCGGTGCGAGTGCGAGACCTGCTTGCCGAATTCCGGCTTGCGGCCCGTTACCTGGCAAATAGCCGACATGGGTCTTCTTTCTCCTAGCCGCCCACATCGAAAGCGACTAACGGAGTGCCTATATCCGCGGTGAGGCGCGGCGCTCTAAAAAGTGAGGTTGAGCAGGAGGCTTAATCCGTTGAACACCAGTTGATGGGGCGTAAAACGATTACTTTGACAACAGCAAGGGGAAATCTTACATGCCGCGGCCTACAGAACCTAATCACCGCCGTCGTGCAACCCGGCTTTGATACCTATTATCCAGGCGCCATTTCCGTCGAAGGTGCTGGCGGGGTGATTGTTTGTGCTTGCCGTTGCGTTGCTCTGAGGAGTATGAACTGCGGCGATTTCGATTTTGGTGCCTGCGGCCTGTAGGATGTTTCAAGTTGTCGGCGCGAGCCGCACGTTTGTAAGTATAGAGACCCAACTCGGGCACGATCCTTTCACGCTCTCATGCGTCACGGAAGGAACCGACCCGTAGTTCAACCCTGAGGGAATCGACATATGAAGAAAGATATCCACCCGGATTACCACCCGGTGGTCTTCAAGGACGCCGGTACCGGCCACTCCTTCCTGACCAAGTCCACCGCTACCTCCGAGCGCACCGTTGAGTGGGAAGACGGCAACGAGTACCCGCTCATTGTCGTCGACGTGACCGCTGAGTCCCACCCGTTCTGGACCGGTGCGCAGCGCGTTATGGATACCGCTGGCCGCGTTGAGAAGTTCAACCAGCGCTTCGGTGCAATGGCTCGCCGCAAGAAGAAGAACGCGTAAGGAGGATAGGAAAAGATGGCAACTCCTAAGTTTAAGAAGTCCCGCGCGAACACCCACTCTCGCCGTTCCCAGTGGAAGGCTGACAATGTCGCCCTCCAGGAAGTCACCATCGACGGTCAGACCGTGCGCATCCCGCGCCGCCTGGTCAAGGCTGCAAAGCTTGGCCTGGTTGACGTCGAGCAGTTCTAAGGCCTCTTAGGTCTTCAGTCTGTGACTGTAGCCCCGAAGATTCACCGCTTTGAGTGAATCTTCGGGGCTTTTGTCGTGCGCATGTAGTGCGCGCTCGCAGTGCTCCCTGATTGCTAAGGCGTGGGCCGCCGAGGCGGTCTTGAATTTTTTGGGGAAACTAGCGGCCTAAGGGGGTATAAGGGGGCGAAAGAATGCGGCCTACTTCGTGAAAACGTCCTAGATAGGACATAATTGAGATTATGAAGATTCTTGTCGTGGATGACGAGCAGGCCGTACGTGAATCGCTTCGGCGCTCCCTGAAGTTTAATGGCTACGAGGTTGTGTTGGCCGCCGACGGCGTTCAGGCTGTCGAGATGGTTCACAGTGATAACCCCGAGCTACTGATCCTCGATGTGATGATGCCGAACATGGACGGCCTTGAAGTCTGCCGCACCCTGCGTAGCGAAGGCTGGGACCGCCCCATTCTCGTGCTGACGGCTCGTGATGGCGTGTCCGATCGCGTTGCAGGTCTCGATGCGGGCGCCGACGATTACCTGCCCAAGCCATTCGCTCTGGAGGAGCTTTTGGCTCGCGTGCGTTCTTTGGTTCGGCGTGCCGCCGCGGACTCCATCGGGACGAAGCAGCCGGTTGAGACGCAGCTAAGCTTCGAGGACCTCAAGCTTGATGCAGATACGCGTGAAGTTACTCGCGGCGACCGTCCCATTTCTCTGACCCGTACCGAGTTTGCTCTCCTGCGTTTGTTGATGGAGAACCCCGCAAGGTGCTCTCCCGCAACACCATCTTGGAAGAAGTGTGGGGCTATGATTTCCCCACCTCCGGAAATGCGCTTGAAGTGTATATTGGCTATCTCCGCAAAAAGACCGAGGAGAATGGTGAGCCGCGTCTTATCCACACCGTGCGCGGTGTTGGCTATGTCATGAGGGAGGCTATCGCGTGATTTTGCGGAGGCCCGCGCCTGATGCGGTGCCTTCTGAAGACCTGGATACCACTGCGTGGTTAGGCCGCTCAGGCCGACGCGGCTGGGCTTCACGGGCGCCGCTTCGGTGGCGCCTTTCTTTGGTTACCGGCGTTGTTGTCGCCTTCTCCGTGGCAGTGATGACGTTTGTGACCTATTGGCTTGTCGCGGCGTCGATGACGGCGAGCGTCGATAAGCAGCTTATTCAGCAAGCCGACGTGCTCATACAGCAGGCGCAGGATCCGGCCTTCGTGGAGAACATCGACCAGGAAATTTCCTCATTCAAGCTCTATAACCCCTCGACTCGAATCTCAATCTCCCCACCGTCGGTGGCGTTTGCATTTGGTGACGCACTGCCCGTGGGCGGCGATTTTAAGCCCGACGGGGACACTATGGAAAGCTCCATCCGTACTTTGGGCGGGGAGCGCGTGCTGGCTAAGCATGAGGACGGCGGGACCACGGTAGTCCTGGCTAAGGACCTAGGACCGACCGAGGAAATCGTTTCCGCGGTGGGCTCGGCTCTGCTCATCATCGTGGCGTTCGGCGTGCTGCTTTCCGTTTTTGCGGGAATGGTGGTGTCCAAGACCGGCATGGAACCCATCGCACGCCTCAAGCGCGCGGTAGATTATGTGACGCAGACTAATGACTTGCGGCGGATTGCGGTGGAGAGCAATGACGAGATGTCGCAGCTGACGGTGTCCTTCAACCGAATGTTGTCTGCCCTGCAGCATGCGCGCGTGCAGCAATCGCAGTTCGTGGCAGATGCCGGCCACGAGCTGAAGACGCCGCTAACCTCCATGCGTACCAATATCGAGCTGCTCATGATGTTGAATAAATCGGGCGGCGGATTCGGCATCAGCGAGGAAGATCGCCGTGATTTGGAAGACGACGTGATGGCGCAGATGTCGGAGTTGTCGACCCTGATCGGTGACCTCGTGGACTTGGCGCGCGAAGATGCCACTGAGAAGGAACCGGAACCGGTCGAACTGCACGAGGTCCTGGAGAATTCCCTTAATCGTGCCAAGCGCCGGCGCCCTGACGTGGACTTCCGCGTGAGGTTTATTCCGTGGATGTTGGATGGTGACCCATTTGCCTTGGGGCGTGCCACGCTCAATCTCATGGATAACGCCGCGAAGTGGTCGCCGCCGACGGGTACCGTGCGCGTTTCCATGCGGCAAGTGGCAGAGGACAAGGTGCGCCTGCGTGTGGATGACTCGGGCCCCGGTATCGCGCCCGAGGAGCGCGACAAGGTGTTTGAGCGTTTCTACCGTTCGGCCGAAGCTCGTGCAATGCCTGGATCCGGATTGGGCTTGGCCATCGTGAAATCCGTCGTTGAGCGGCACAATGGAGAGATCACCATTAAGGATTCTGCGGACGGTGGAACACGCATGGAGGTTATCCTGCCGGGGCATCCCACCGAGGGGGATGCCATGGTGGATGGACTGGAAGAAATTCCGAACGAGTTTCAGCCAGAATCCTTCGATGCGCAAGAAGCAGAGGAGACATCTCAGGAGCCAGCCGAGGAGCACTCGGAGAACCCGCACGACCGGGGTCATATTTTTGCGGAGCGGTGGTTTAACCAAAGCTAGTCTTCCAAGTATCGCCCCAGTTCAGGGCGCACAGGAAATGTACAGCTTTTCCTAGCGCACTGGCAGAGCAGAGACAGATACACCCCAGCGCGATGGTGCACACTACCTGACATGAATATGAGGAATTCGAACATGGATAATCCCATGGATACCCCGCAGAACTCTGATGGACGGGGACAAGCACAGCAGCAGGGCGGGGCGCCTTCTGCGGGAAGCTCATCAAACGGCTGGAATCAGCCGCGCTCGGACTCGTGGGCACAGGGAAGGCAGCAGCAAGCGCCCTACGGTGCACAGGGCGGGCCGGGAAGCCCATCGTCGTTTGGCACTCAGCCCCCTCAGGCTCCAAACGCGGGGCAAGCACCGTATGGCGGCTCAACCTATGGCTTCGGTCAGCAAAGCCAGGTGCGACAGAGTACAGCGCAACCATATGCAGGACAGCGCTACGGTGCTGCGCCCGAGGGGCATCAGAACGAACACTTCGCTGGTCAGCAAGGCGCAGGCGCGCACGTCGTGGAGCCGGGAAGCGAACCGAAGAACAAACGCAAGGTAGGAATGGGCACCGCGTTGGCGATGATGCTTGTTGTAGCCATTGCAGTTGGCGGCGTCACCGGTGCCGTGGTTGGCAAAGCCGGTGACGATAAATCCTCCACCTCGACGGTCAACGAGGTTCTCGAGCGCCAGCCGGTGGCCAATAACACCGGTAACGAGCCGGCCGCCGGCTCTGTGGAGGACGTAGCATCGAAGGTTCTGCCGTCGGTGGTGTCGATCTACTCCATGACCCGCTCTGGCGGTGCCGAGGGCTCCGGTTCAATTATCTCCCCAGATGGTTATGTGCTGACCAACCACCACGTGGTTGCTGGCGCGGATCAAGGCGGGAGGCTCGAAGTGACGATGAATGATGGTTCGCGCCATAGCGCTACGTTTGTCGCGTCCGATGCGACGACAGACGTCGGGGTCATCAAAATCGACGACGTCAGCGATCTTCCTTTTCTCCAATTTGGTGATTCGGACGCGGCCGCAGTGGGGCAGGAGGTAGTTGCCGTTGGCTCCCCGCTGGGGCTCAACGCCACGGTGACGTCCGGAATTGTGTCGGCCAAGAACCGCCCAGTGCGTGCGTCACAGGAAGGTGGGGAGTCCTCGCTTATCGACGCCATCCAGACCGACGCAGCCGTCAACCCCGGTAACTCCGGCGGTCCCCTGGTGGACATGGAGGGCAACATCATTGGCATGAACTCGATGATCGCCTCGCTATCTGGCGGCTCGAATGCCGAAGGCGGCTCCATCGGCCTGGGCTTCGCCATCCCCTCAAATTTTGCTAAGCGGATGGCCGATGAGCTCATCAATAACGGCAAGGTCAAGCATCCCACGTTGGGCGTTAAGGTCCGTGCGCAGAGCGATACACTTGGCGCGGAAATCGTTGATGTGGAATCTGACAGCCCGGCTGATAAGGCAGGACTGAAGTCCGGTGACGTGGTCACCCGCGTCAACGACAGGCTCATTGAAAGCTCCGATGCCCTGATTGCAGCAACCCGCTCGCAGGAATTTGGGGCAACCGTGACACTGGAAGTTAAGAGCCGCGACAACGAAGACGTGAGAAAGGTAGAGGTAACGCTGGCGAGCGAGTAAGTTTACAAATACTCGGGCGGTGCGCAAGCACCGCGTGAATACCGCACCCAGACACCTTTTTAAGCAACTACTTCCGGAAGATTCCGTCCCACCTTTAAGGAGAACCTCCGTGGCAGACAACACCGACGCAACTGAGCTGTTGGGGCGCGATGCCTCACACGAACTTGATGATGTTACCGAGCCCGATGACGCCTTCCTCATTGCGAGCGAACAAGAACAAAGCGTTCAGGCGCCGCGTCGCGCGCTCGTCGTGATCGTTACCGACCACCCAGATGAGGCAACGGAGGACACATCGCGTTTGGCGGGTGAATTGCTGGCCGAAGCCGATTTCACCTTTGACGGCGCAGTGATTGTTCGCTCCAAGAAATCCAAAATCCGGCAGGCGATTGAAACCGGTGTGGTCGGGGGAGTTGACCTCGTACTGACTATCGGTGGCACGGGCGTTGGCCCCCGCGATAAGACCCCTGAGGCAACCCGCGCGGTGCTGGATCAAATGGTTCCGGGCGTGGCGCAGGCGCTGCGCTCTTCCGGCCAGGCATGCGGCGCGGTGGATGCCTGCACCTCCCGCGGTATTTCAGGAGTGTCCGGATCGACGGTCATCGTCAACGTGGCTTCGTCCCGCGCGGCGGTGCGCGATGGTATGGCAACGTTGACTCCCTTGGTGCATCACCTCGTGGATCAGCTGCAGAAGTCCAGCGTCTAATGGCTGATTCCGCACCACGTGCCCGCCGTCGTCGTGCTCAGCGCCCGTCGACCGCCCAGAATTATGACCGCAGCTTCGACGTGCCCGGCGGGCCAGTATCGCAGGCGGCTGGTACCTCTGCTGGGGCTGGCGCCGATGAGCTGCGCATCGTAAGCCTTGATGGCAACAGCGAAGACGAAGTCACCGGTGAGGCTTTCTACCGCGAGAATATGCCGCCGCACTTTGGTACTACGCAGTAGCGCGTCGAGGGCCTAGAGCGCATAAGGAAATCCCGCAGAGCTTCAGCATTGTGCTGGCTCTGCGGGATTGCAGGTTTTGCTTGTGAATTAGAAGCTGGAACCTGGCTTCTCAGTGGTGGTGCCACCGTTCTCAGCAGCGAGCAGGTCGCGGATCTCAGCGAGCAGCTGCTCGGCGGTCGGAGCCGGCTCCTCCGGGTCAACACCCTGGCGGCGCTTAGCGTGCTCGGTGACGGCATTGAGCGGAGCGACAATGACGAAGTAGATGACGGCAGCGACGAGCAGGAAGTTGATGAGTGCCGTGATGACCGCACCAAAGTCAAGGAAGGTCTCGGGATTGTCGGTAATCGCGAAGCCCAGGCCACCGAAGTCCGGGGAACCGAAGGAGTTGATCAGCGGCTGGATGAGGTGGTCCGTGATGGAGGTAACGATTGCGGTGAATGCAGCACCGATGATGACGGCCACGGCCAGCTCGATGACGTTGCCGCGCAAGATGAAATCTTTAAAGCCCTTAAGCATGGGAATATGTCCTTTTCTGCGGAGTAAATGCTTCTTCGGTAGTGCGCGGCTGCGGCGCAGCGCGCGGTGAGAGAACCAACGCTGTTCAATGAGGCGGTACCTAGCACGTGATGAGCCGGAAGGGGCCGAAAGGAGCGAGATTCTTGAAGCGGTAGGAGTGCCTACTTAGGAAGAAGCATCGGGGGAAATTGCTGGAATAGAAAAGACCACTGTTGAGCGCTCACAGCATGCGTTGCCACGCCGTTGTGAGACAGGAAAGACACACAAACATTAGCGCCTGAGTGGATGCGCCCATACTAGGCAGAGATTGTTGGTGGTGGCAACATCCCGCGGCACCATTGATGCGCAAACGCGGCGATCTTCACAGTGTCATCTTAAGTGTGGGCACGGTCGCCCACGATGATGACCGTGAGCGGTTGCGCAAGGGAAGCGGCAGCGACGTCCTCGGCCGCCTCGGCGGGGAGGGCAACGAGCAACGATTGTGTGCGTGCATCATCTCCGCCTGTTCCTACCGACACGACGCGAGCGCCACGGGCAATAGTCTTTCCGCGTGCGGGGGCGGTACCGTCGGGCCCATCCTCGACCGTGCCGACGATGTTGACCGTATCTCCATGGTGGAGATTACGAGAAATCTCCGGCTCAGCCAGCGTAAGCGGGATGAGGTGGCCGTTGTCCATACCGAAATCTGCGACGAGATCTGAGCTGAGTAGGCGAGTTGTGGTCAAGATTTCGCCAGCGCTCGCGGCCGCTACCAGCACGCGTCCCACGGCATCCTCTGGGGTATTTCCCAACGCCGTGGCGGGAAGAGCGGAGGAGGGGACGCGGGCCACGGAGACATCGCCAAGCGCTAGCGTCTCCCCGGCCGCCACGTCCCGGGCCATGACCACGACGCGGGGCTGCTCACGCGTGGAAGCGAGCGCACTGGCCGCGGCGGTCACGAGCAGGACAGCTGCGATAACGCGGCGCAGGAACACGCTGCGGCGATGTCCCGGGGTGCGCAGAACATGTAGAAAATCCATACCTTCTTAGACTGCGCGTGGCGCCGCGTGGTTCCCGGGCGGGGCCCGAAAGCGATTAAAGCCAGCGCATCCCGCGCTCGGTCAGGACGCCATCGACTGGACGGTCGTGCTCATCGAAGGGGACATCGCGGATCTCGCTGGAATGCACCAAGGCGACGACAGGCGGGCGCCCAGTGGGGAGTGGGGTGAGCGCGCGGTCGTAGTAACCCGCGCCCTTTCCAAGACGCATGCCGGATTCGCTGACTGCCATCGCGGGCGCGAGGATGAGATCGAGCTGGGCTAGGATTTCGCTGCTGTGGCGCTGGCCGACGGGCTCCGCAATCCCCAGCGCCCCCGGGCGCATGGCCTGTGGGCCGGTATATAGCGTCCACAAAAGCTCCCCGTCTGCACCGGAAATAGGCAGGTAAACCTCTTTGCAGAGCTGTGCCACGGTATCCACGAAGCTGGGTCCGCCCGGCTCTGTGCCCAGTGGGTGGTAGGCGGCAATGCGCATCGCGGGAGTCAGGAGCTCTCTCACACCAGCACACCACGCGGCGTTGTCGTCAGCACGCTGTTCAGAGGTGCGTTCGCGGCGGGCGCTAAGGAGTGAGGCTCTCAAGGCGTCCTTGGGGGAGGTCGTCATGGTTGTTAATCATAATGTGACGGCGTAGCGCAGCGCAGGAGAGCGGTGGGTGCATTGTAAAGTGGAACTTATGGCTATTGCACACGAGGATTCCCACACCGGGATCGCTACGGTCGTTGTCCCCGCTGCTGGCATGGGCACTCGCTTCCTGCCTGCCACCAAGACCGTGCCCAAGGAGCTGCTCCCCGTCGTTGATACGCCGGGCATCGAGCTTATTGCGGAAGAAGCCGCTTCGGTTGGTGCGCAGCGCCTCGCGGTGATCACCGCACCAAACAAGCAAGAGGTGATGCGACACTTCGAGGAGTTTCCGGATCTGGTTGAGACACTCGACGCCCGCGGCAAAGACGAGCAGGTTGCTAAGGTCAAGCGCGCTGCCCAGCTGATCCACCCGATTTCGGTGGAGCAGGAAAAGCCGCTTGGGCTCGGTCACGCTGTGGGCTTGGCGGAATCCGTGCTTCAGGATGACGAGGAATTCTTCGCCGTCATGCTGCCGGATGACATTGTCCTGCCGGCCACAGTCATGAGGGAGATGGCCCGTGTTCGCGCAGCTCTAGGCGGCAGCGTGCTGTGCGCCTTTGAGGTCGCGCGCGAGGAGACCTTTAACTACGGTGTGTTCGACGTCGAAGACACCGACGCGCCGGGAGTGAAGAAGGTTGTGGGCATGGTGGAGAAGCCGGATCCGGCTGATGCGCCGTCCAACCTCGTGGCCACCGGGCGCTACCTGCTCGACAGGAAGATCTTTGATGCGCTTCGCCGTATCAAGCCGGGCAAGGGTGGGGAGCTGCAGTTGACCGATGCCATCGAGCTCCTCATCAAGGAGGGACACCCGGTTCACGTCGTAGTTCACCAAGGCAAGCGTCACGATCTTGGCAACCCGGGCGGTTATATCCCAGCCAACGTGGACTTTGGTCTGCGCGATGAGAAATACGGTCCCGCGCTCTACAAGGCGATTAAGAAGATTGTGGAGGATTACGAAGAAGAAAATGGGCTGAAGGGCTAAGTCTTGACGCACCAAGCGCGCTAAGCTCTACTCCAGTAACTTCCATCCCTTTAGGCCCCACATACCCCAGAGCAAAGGTAGGCGGTACATGCGTTCGGTCGATGACCAGATGGCGTTCATTCTTGATGCAGCGATGACTCCGGAGCCGGTACGCATCGCCATCGCGAATGCGCTGGGTCTCAAGTGCGCGGAGGAGGTGCAGGCTAATCAGCCGCTGCCGGGCTTCCCGCAGGCGGCGATTGATGGCTACGCCGTGCGTGCTGTGGACGTCGGGGGAGAAAAAGCCCTCAAGGCGCGCACTCGCCACGACGCTGAGGATGCAGATGCTCCTGCCTCGGAGACTGAGATTGAGCGCTCGCTTCCGGTGGTGGGGGAGGTGCCTGCAGGCTCGCGTCAGCCTTTGCGTTTGCAGCCTAAGCAGGCGGTGCGGGTGTATACGGGTGCGCCTTTGCCCACGCTTGCCGACGCCGTCCTTCCCCTCGAGTGGACCGACCGCGGACGCAAGCGCGTGACCTCACACCGGCCAGTGCGCTCGGGAGACTTCGTGCGCCGCGTGGGCGATGACATCCAACCCGGCGATGTGGCAGTGTCCTCTGGAACTGTCTTGGGGCCGGCGCAGATTGGCCTGCTCGCGGCGGTGGGGCGCTCGAAGGTGCTGGCGTACCCACGCCCGCGCGTGACCATCGTCTCTTACGGCAAGGAGCTTGTCGACGTCGACCGTGAGCCCGGCCTGGGCCAGGTCTTCGACGTGAACTCTTACTCACTCGCAGCGGCCGCGAAGGAGGCCGGCGCGGACGTACATCGCGTGGGCATTGCTGCCGGTGAGCCGCGCCGCGTGCGGGAGGCCTTGGAGACTTACCTGGCGCGCAGCGAGGTGTTGGTGATTTCCGGTGCCGTGGGCGGTGCGGGGGCGGATGAAATCCGCGAAGTCCTCGATGAGCTGGGGGATGTCGATACTACTCGTGTGGCAATGCACCCCGGTTCGGTCCAAGGTTTTGGTCTGTTGGGTGAAGAGCGCATCCCCACCTTCCTGTTGCCTTCGAACCCCGTGTCTGCGCTCGTCATCTTCGAGGTTTTTGTGCGCCCGCTGATTCGGTTGTCCCTAGGCAAGCGCAGCGGTCAGCGTCGCGTCGTACGCGCACGCGTGCTCAACCACATGGAGTCCCGCCCGGGCCGTCGCGGATACATCCGTGCCCGGCTGATGCGTGACGCCGAGACCTCCGATTACCTCGTGGAAGGGCTAGGTGGCGCGGCGGGCGCGCCGGCACACCTGCTCGCCGGGTTGTCAGAAGCGAACGCGATGATTCGCATCCCGGAGGAGGTCACCGAGATCCGCCCGGGAGATGTGGTCGACGTCCTCTTCCTGACCCAACGAAGCTAGCCGGCAGCTACGCACGCCATGCTTGATCCTTTTGGTACTGCCGCAGGGAGGTTTTCCACCCCCGCCAGCGGTGAGGCGCACCCCGAGCATCCGGGGTGGCCTGAGGCGACCCCTGCGGTGCGGCTGCGAGGCTCCAGCGTTTTCCCGCACGGAGCGACGGTACGCCTGCGCCCGCTGTTGCGTCGGGATGGCGAGGCGTGGCGGCAGCAGCGCATAGCGGATCGGGATTTTCTTAAACCCGTGGAACCTACGCTGCCGACGTCGTGGGGTGCGGCGCATTCGCAGTCTGCGTGGTGGAATCACCTGATGTTTTTGCGTGATTCTGCCCGCGCTGGAACGGTGGTGCCGCTCGTCATTGACGTCGATGGGCAATTTCGAGGCCAATTAACCCTGGGAAATATTCAGCACGGAGGGGTTAGTGAATGCTGGATAGGCTATTGGGTCCATTCCGGGGTACACGGCGCCGGCGTGGCCACCGTTGCGTGCGCCCTCGGCGTGGACCACGCTTTTTACCGCGTGGGGCTGCATAGAGTCACCGCCACCTACCTGCCGGAGAACCCTGCTTCGGGCAAGGTGCTACACAACAATGGCTTTCGGGATGAGGGATTTCTGCGCCGCAACTTACACATTGCCGGCGCATGGCGGGACCACCACTTCTTGGCGCTCAATCGTGAGGATTTTGCCTCGAGCGCGGTGGAGCGCCTGCACGCGGCGGGGCGGATCCTCGGCCTCTAGATCGTGCTTGGATTAGTTCAACTACCTCTGTTTTCACTTAAGTAACAACCTTGTAATTTATGGGCTCGTTGATGCCCATGGAGCCGGTGTGGGCGGCTAGAGTAGGGGCCTAGTTATATTCCCTTTTCGTCGACCCCTGAAAGTGGGACACAGCCGCATGATGACTGCCGTGCCGATCATTCTCGTAATCGTGTTGTGGCTCTTCATCCTCGCCCCGTTGCTTTTGCGTTCGCAGCGTCCGATGAGCCACACGGGTGAGGCCTTTGAAGAGACCCGCGTGCTCTTCGAAGGTGATTCCGGCTCTGTGCCGGGCCGTCGCAAGCCGCGCCTGGGCAAGGAAGATATCCGCCCGCGCGCCCAGGCAGGAACGGGGGCTGCAGCGGACGAAGCGGAGTACGAGCTGGTGGAGGCCGAAGGCGTAAGCGAGGATTCGCAGTCCTCTCGCGCTGAAACCGCTACCTCTGATGAAGCTGCTTCGGACGTCGCGGAGACGATTGACGGCGAGGTTGTTGAGGAAGACGCCGTTGAAGAGGACTTCGAGCTCGAAGCGGAGCCCGCCCACGTCGCCGAGGCTGAGCAGGAAGCAGGACTGGACACCAAGGACGTTGAAGCAGATTCCGCTGAAGTGTTTACAGCCCCAGCAAATGCTGAGGTGGCGGAGGATGCTTATGACTTCGACGACGCCTACACTTCTCCGGTCGATTTGATGTACCCGGGTGCTATTGACGCTGTGGAGGAGGCGCCGACGACGCCCAACGCCGAGGATTCAGATGGGGCTGATGATGCTCCCGACGCGGAAGAATCCACGGCGGCGGAAAGCGAGAACGCTGATGCCGCGGAGCTGAACGCCGAGGACTCTGAGGCCGGCGGCAGCGATACCGAGCTGTCTGAGGACGAGCTCGCCTTCGCACAGCGCCGCCTTGGCCGCGGCGGCTGGGATCCGGTGAAGGAGAAGGAAGCTTCTGCCACGCGTTACCAGCGCCGTCAGCGCACGCTCATCGGATTGGCGGTAGCAGTGGTAGCTACGGTATGCTTCGGCATCGTCGTGGGTGGATGGACGTGGTGGCTGGCGGCTATCGCTGGTGTTATGACCACGGTTTACCTGGTTGCGCTGCGCGCCCAGGTGCGTCGTGAACGGGAGTTGTTGCGGCGCCGCATTTACCACCTACGCCGCGCCCGCCTGGGAGTGCGTAACGCGGAGAACCCCGCCGAGTCGCTTCCGCCGAAGCTGCGCCGCCCGGGCGCGCTCATCCTGGAAATCGATGATGAAAGCCCGGACTTTGACTACCTTCCGGTGTACTCGGAGGATGATTCCGACGGTGGGTTTGACGGTCCTCATCCCACCCCGCGTCAACGGCGTGATGATTTGGCGGAGCGTCGAGTTGGCTAAGCACTCAGTCGGTTAAGCGTTAGGCCGGCCACACACCGGATGTGCCGCGACGGTGCGAGCCCACGAGGTGGGCATCGACCATGCCGATGGCCTCCATGAGTGAGAAGCACGTTACTGGGCCGACGAACTTGAAACCGGCCTTCTTTAAAGCCTTGGACATGTCCAAGGCTTCTTGTGTGTATTTAGGAATGTCTTCTTCGCGCTCCGGTGCGATGGTCTCTTCCGGCAAGAAGCTCCAGATGAACTCATCGAGTCCGCCCTGCTCTCTTAAGGCCACCGTGGCCTTCGCGTTGGCGAGTACCGCATTGATCTTGAGGCGGTTCCGGATGATTCCAGGATTATTCATCAGGCGCTCCACTTCCTCCTCGCCGAAGCTTGCCAGAAGGTCAGCATCAAACCCTACGAAAGCGGCGCGGAAGGCTTCGCGTTTGCGCAGAACGATCTCCCAGCTCAGCCCAGCCTGGAAGCCCTCCAAACAGAGGCGCTCTAGCAGTGCGGATTCCTCATGGATGGGCATGCCCCATTCGGTGTCGTAGTACTCCTTGAGGAGTGGGGAGGTCATTGCCCAAGCAGGGCGGCCGAGCCCCGCGGAGTCAAAAACAAGTCTCGTATCGTTTGCCATCTGTGTACTAGTCATGTCTTTTTAGACTGCAGAAGTTATTCATCGGTTCCCCAGAGCTACCCGTGGTTGCCAAGGGCTCTCTGCGGATTAGTGTCGCAGCATGCGGCCTCGTGGTCCAGAAGCATCTGCTTCGCGGCTGCGCCGCCGCGATAGGAACCCACACCGCCGCCAGCCGGTACGACGCGGTGACACGGCACCACAATCGGAAGCGGGTTGGTGGCACAGGCGCTCCCCGCGGCACGCGCGGCCTGCGCGCTACCGGCGGCGGTGGCAAGAGTCGAATAGGTCCAACGTTCCCCGAAGGGGATGTCGCGCAGAGCACGCTGCGCCCGATCCCGGAAGGTGCGCGGGGACTCAGGCACGGCGAGAAGCAGCTCAAAATCCCTCCGCGTGCCGGCAAAGTACTCGGCAATTTGTTGAGAGGCGTCGACAAGCACCGTGCCCGCAGAGCCAGGTTCGGTGGCATCCGTGAGGCGTTGCATGCTTCTAAGATCCGGAGATTCGCCGTCGAAATACACGTGAGATAAACCCCGCGCAGATCCCACGAGGGTGAGGCAGCCTAAAGGCGTGTTCGTAGTGGTCCACGTAAGCATGCTGGGTGGGGAGTCCTTTCGGAGGGAGGTGGCTATCCAGGGTAGTCTATGAACCATGAATAGACCCGCCGTACGCGATGCCGCGCTCCTCATCTTCCGCGCGGTGCTGGGAGTAATCTTCGTGGCGCACGGCGTGGACAAGATGTTCTTTAGCGGTATGGACGAAATTACCGGGCAGTTCTCTGCCATGGGGGTCCCACAGCCGCAGACCTCGGCATACTTGGCTGCCTTCGCGGAAATGCTGGGCGGGGCGGCCCTGGTGGTAGGCCTTCTCACGACCTTTGTTGCGGGGGCTTTAGCGCTGCTCATGGCGTGCGCATTGTATTTCGTGCACATCGGTAACGGTCTCTTCGCGGCCGATGGTGGTATCGAGTACCCGCTGGTTCTCATCGTGTCATTGCTCATGATCGTGGTCTTCGGTTCCGGCCGGGCGAGCGTGGATGGAGTGCTGAGCCGTGCTGACGCATGAGCAAGTGCAGGCAGCGATTTCCGCGCAGCTAGACGGGGAAGCCCCGCAGCTGTCGCCTGACGTCATCGAGGCACACGTTTCCAGCTGCCCAGACTGTGCAGCCTTCCGGGACAAGGCAGCGGCTCTATCGCGCTCGTTGAGCCTTGTGGAACCGGATGGAGCACCGCCGCAGGATCTATCCGAGGTTATCCTCGCTGGCGTGGAGCCAGAATGGCAGCGAGCTTCGAGCACTCGCCAGGCTTCGCTGTCGTTGGCGCGAGTAGCCCTCGGTGTGCTGTCCGTGGCATTTCTTGTGTGGGCGATTGTGGTCGTCGTCAGTGCTTCGGGCTTGACCACCCTGGAGAGCGAAGGGACCCTTGCAGAAGGCGCTGACCCGGAGCGCGCGCGCCTGTTGATCGAGGCCGCAGCACTGCGCTTCGGCCTTGCCAGCGGTTTGGGTTTTGCTGCATGGCGCCCTGCCTCAGCGCCCGGATTGCTGCCGGTGGCGTGCACAATGTTCGCGTTCCTGTGCGGCTTTACCATGCGCGATTTTGCCCTGGGCAGCGTCGCCGCGGGGCAGCTTTATATCCTCATCGGCACCGGGCTCGCCACCGCCTGCCTGGGCTGGGCTTGGGCGGCGGACCGGGGGTTCCTGCTGCGGGACGTTTATCGGACGCTATCTGCTAGCCCGCGTTAGGTCCACGACGGCAGCCACATGATGGAGTTGTACCAAGAATCCGGGATCATGTAGCCGTAGAGAATCGGGGAGAAGTAGGCAAACATCGCTACAACGAGTGCGGCGTAGCACACCGTGATGAAGGTGCCCAGCGGCATCGCGGAACCGAAGAGCCTTGTGAGCCAGTGCCATTCCAGTTTGCGGCCGCGCCCGATCATTTGGCCCAAGGCCAACGCGATGAGCACGATGATGAACGGGATAAACGCCGTGGCATAAAAGAAGTACATCTGGCGGTCGAAGACCGCTAGCCAGGGTAGGAAACCCGCCGCGGCGCCCACGAGCGGAATGAGGAAGGCGCGGTTGCGGCGCACGAGCAAGGACCACAGCCCCCACAGCACCGCTGGAATGACCAGCCACCAAATGGCCGGGGTGCCAAACAGGTACAGCATCTTGCGGCAGGAACCGCCGTCGCCACAGGAAATGTCAGTGGAGGAGTAGTAGAGGATGGGGCGCGCGGCCACCAGCCAGGCCCACGGCTTGGAATCCCAGGGGTGGCTGTGGCCGCCTGAAGTGGTCAAGGAGGCGTGGAATTCCAGCACGGAGGAGTGGTAGTAGAACCAGCCGGCGAGCGGCTCGGGGAGGTTGAGTAGCCAGGACCCTTCTTCGATAGTGCCGTCCACCTTGGCGTGGCGGTAGACGGCGGTTTCATCGGCGAACCAAGCGCGCCATGACCACGCGTAGAGCGCTACAGGAACCGCGACGATGGAGGCGAGGGCCGCGGGCGTATCGCGTACCAGCGTGCCCACGATGTAGCGGCGCACTCCATAAAGACGGCGCAGCGCGAGGTCCGAGAAGACGCTCATGAGGCCGAAGAACATGATGTAGTACAGGCCCGACCACTTCACAGAAAGTGTTAGCCCCAGGAAGACACCGGCCGCAAAGCGCCACCACCTGAATCCAAAACGAGGACCGAAGTCGGAATCACCCATGGTGCCCGAAAGGAAAGCGGCGTGGAGGCGCTCGCGCATCTGCTGGTGGTCGCGTGCCAAGGCCCACGCGGCGGCAACCACAAAGAAGACTTGGAAGATGTCGAGCATGCCAAACTTGGAGGCCACGAGAAGCACACCATCGCACACTGCGAGCAGACCGGCTAGGAAGCCAACCTGCCACGAACCGGACAATCGGCGAGCCAGCGCCATAGTCAGCAGGACCGTGCCCACGCCAAAGAGCGCGGCCATGCAGCGCCAGCCCAATGGGGTGTAGCCGAAGAGGGCCTCTGAAATCGCAACAATCTGCTTGGCCAGCGGTGGGTGGACGACGAGGCCATAACCCGGATTGGACTCAATACCGCCGATAAAAAGGTTATGCCAGCTGGTAACCATGTCCCAGGCCTGCGGCACGTAGTGCTTCTCATCGAAGACGGGCGTGCCTTCGGAGACCGGGGAGGTCAGGCCAATGAAGCGCGTGAGGAAAGCCAGCGCCGCGATGATCGCGGTGCTGATCGTGTCAGCCGTGGTCCAGACATAGGGCCGGGGAGCAGGAGGCGCTGGCCGGGTATGGGCGCCGCGTGCGATAGACGGACGCGGGCGCTTGATGCGGCCAGATCGATCGGTAGGGGTTGCGATACTCACTCGGATGAGTCTAGCGTGCGTGTGCCATGCTGGGGAGTATGAGTCTTCAGCTTGAACCCTTGCCGCGTGGGGTCATCCTTGCCGCCACGCCGCTGGGAAACCCCGGTGACGCTTCGGCCCGCTTGATGCAAGCATTGGGCCACGCAGATGTAATTGCCGCAGAAGATACCCGCCGCGTTCGCAATCTGGCCCAGGCGTTGGGGGTGGAGATCCGCGGCAGGGTGGTGTCCAATTTCGACCACAACGAAGAGGAGCGTTCGCGCGCTCTCGTCGCCGCCGCCCGGACCGGGACAGTGCTCGTGGTGTCCGACGCCGGTATGCCCCTGGTGTCTGATCCTGGGCACTCCATCGTCACCGCAGCAGTGGAAGCAGACGTGCCCGTGACCTGCTTCCCAGGACCCTCGGCGGTGCCGACGGCTCTTGCGCTGTCTGGTTTGGGGGTGGGGCATTTTCTCTTCGATGCCTTCCCACCGCGCAAGCCTGGGCCGCGCAAGGCGTGGCTGGAGTCCTTGGTGGGGGAGCAGCGCGCGATTGCGTTCTTCGAGTCCCCGCACCGTTTGGCACAGACGCTTGGCGACGCCTCCGCGATCCTCGGCGCCGACCGTCGCGCTGCTGTGTGCCGAGAGCTGACGAAGACCTACGAGGAGATTAAGCGAGGCTGCCTAGGCGAGCTCGCGGAGTGGGCTGAAGAGAATGCGCGGGGCGAAATCACCGTAGTAATCGAGGGCGGTGAGGCCGCGCCCGTGTCGATGGAGACCCTTGTTGAGCAGGTCCGTGCAGAAGTAGAGCGGGGTGTGCGTGCCAAGGATGCGTGCAAGAAGGCGGCGGCGGGAACGGCATGGTCCAACCGTGAGCTCTATGACGCTTACCTTGCTGCGCGCGGCTGAGCACCATCGCAGTTTTCTGGTGATGACCGTCTCTTTTCGGGCAATCGTTATGGCATCGTTATTCGCATAAAGGTTGAGGGAGCCTGGGCGGTAGCCGGAGACAGAGACGGATTGTATGGACACGCTGCACAGTTGGCGCACAGAATGGTGCTGAAGGGTGTGCACTGTGTGGAGAAGTGCATGGAGGAAATTGCCCGCCTTCCGAGCGCTGCGGCTGTGAAATAAGCCCGCTGTGCAGCTTTTTTATGAGCGCTATGGTTTGACTAGTTGATGGGACAGCACCATGGTTTGAAGGTATGACAGACTCGACCAATACAGACAATGTGAAGGACACGGGGGTGTCTTCGGCCGCCTCCCAAGAACAAAGCTCGCCGGCCGCGTCGGATGATTACCGCACTGTCGACGAGCGCCTAGAGGCGACGTCAGCTACGAGCCAGCTTCAGGACATGCTCACCAATAAGGAGTTTGATCCTTCGGCTGCAGCTTTGCCCGTAGAAGCAGAAGAGGACGACAAGTTTGGGCCCGGTGGCATCGACTCACCGATTGATTGGAGCATCGTCGGTATCGCGGGCCTCCTCATCGCTGCCTTCGTGGCATGGGGACTGGTCGCGCCGGAGAGCTTCGGTTCATTCTCCAGCAACGCTCTCAACTTTGTGGTGACAAACTTTGGCTGGGCTTATGTGCTCTTCGGCACCATCTTCGTTATTTTTGTCATCTGCATCGCGGCCTCTAAGTTCGGCACCATTCGTTTGGGCAAGATCAACGAAGAGCCGGAATTCTCCACGGTCTCGTGGATTGCGATGATGTTCGCGGCTGGCATGGGCATCGGCCTGATGTTCTACGGCGCTTCCGAGCCGCTCAACTATTTTAAGAACGGAGTTCCCGGACACGGTGAGCACGAGGTAGGAACCTCAATGGCTACGGCCATGTTCCACTGGACTCTGCACCCGTGGGCGGTTTATGCCATCGTTGGCCTCGCCATCGCTTATTCCACCTTCCGTATCGGCCGTAAGCAGCTGTTGAGCCAGGCCTTTGTGCCGCTCATCGGCCAGCGTGCTGCCGATGGCGCCGTGGGCAAGATCATTGATATCTTGGCCATCTTCGCCACTGTCTTCGGTACTGCCTGCTCGTTGGGCCTAGGCGCTATGCAGATCCAAGCGGGGCTGGAAGCGTCCGGGATTATTGAGAACCCCACGCAGAGCGTCGTGATTGGCATCGTTGTGGTACTGACTTTGGCCTTTATCTTGTCGGCCATGTCTGGTGTGGGCAAAGGTATTCAGTACCTCTCTAACACCAACATGGTCCTGGCAGCCCTGCTGGCCATCTTCGTGTTCATCTTTGGCCCGACGGTGTCGATTCTGAACCAGATTCCGGGTTCCATCGGTAACTACCTGGCGAACTTCACCGAGATGATCGCTCGTACCGCTGAGTCCGACAATGGAACCGCCGGCGAATGGCTGTCGACGTGGACAATCTTCTACTGGGCGTGGTGGGTTTCCTGGTCGCCGTTTGTTGGTATGTTCCTTGCGCGCATTTCCCGCGGCCGTTCCGTCCGCGAATTCTGCATTGGTGTGCTCTTGGTTCCAGCCGGCGTCTCCACCGTATGGTTTGCCATCTTCGGTGGTACCGCTATCCACATGGAGCAAAACGGCAACTCCATCTCTGGCGACTCTGCTGAGCAAGAACTGTTCAACCTCCTGCAGAACTTGCCTGGTGGTTTCGTTGCGGGCATCGTTGCCGCCCTGCTGCTGGCCACGTTCTTCATCACGTCGGCCGACTCGGCGTCGACAGTCATGGGCTCGATGTCCCAGTCTGGCGCCACCACCGCCAAGCCGTGGCTATCTGCAGCATGGGGCGTGTTGACCGCAGCCGTCGGTCTGACGTTGTTGCTGTCGAGCGAGGATTCCCTGTCGAACCTGCAGAACGTCACCATCGTGGCAGCTCTGCCATTCCTCTTCATCCTTGTCGGACTGATGTTCGCTATCTTCAAGGACTTGCGCAATGACGTGATTTACCGCGAGTACCGCGAATCCCAGGCCTTCCAGCGCAAGATGGCGCGTGAGCGTCGCCTGCACCGCGAATTCCAGCGCGAACAGGCCTTCAAGGCCCGCCGTCGCCAGCACAGCCACAAGAACTAGTTCTGGCGCGCGAGCTTTTCTCCTCTGCACCCCCTCACTGCATTGCCGGTGAGGGGGTGTTCGATAGAGTAGAGGCCATGACTGAGACAGTTGTCGTTAATGTTGCTTGGCCCTATGCCAACGGACCCCGCCACATCGGACACGTGGCGGGCTTCGGTGTTCCTTCCGACGTGTTCGCCCGGTTCCAGCGAATGCGTGGCAACGACGTCCTCATGGTTTCTGGTACCGATGAACACGGCACCCCGCTGCTGGTTCAGGCGGACAAGGAAGGCGTGACGGTGCGTGAGTTGGCGGATCGCTACAACCGCCAGATCGTCACCGACCTGGCTGGGCTCGGCCTGTCTTATGACCTCTTTACCCGCACCACGACGCGCAACCATTACGCGGTGGTGCAGGAGCTGTTCAAGGGGCTCTACGAGAACGGCTACATGATTAAGGAGACCACCCAGGGCGCGATCTCGCCGTCCACTGGCCGCACTTTGCCGGACCGCTATATTGAGGGCACCTGCCCGCTGTGTGGCGCCGATGGCGCGCGCGGTGACCAGTGCGATAACTGCGGCAACCAGCTCGATCCGGTGGACCTGATTAACCCAGTATCCAAGATCAACGGAGAGACCCCGGAGTTTATTGACACCGAGCACTTCCTGCTGGATCTGCCTGCGGTCAAGGAGGTCCTCGAAGAGTGGTTGAAGACTCGTGAGGATTGGCGCCCCAACGTTCTCAAGTTCTCCCTCAACCTGCTGGAGGACATGCGCCCGCGCACCATGACCCGAGACATCGACTGGGGAATTCCCATTCCAGTCGAGGGCTGGGAGGACAATGGCGCGAAGAAGCTCTATGTGTGGTTCGACGCGGTCATTGGTTACCTGTCTTCTTCCATCGAGTGGGCACACCGCACCGGCAACCCGGATGCGTGGAAGGACTACTGGCAGAACCCGCAGGCGCGCCACTACTACTTCCAGGGCAAGGACAACATCACCTTCCACTCCCAGATCTGGCCGGCGGAGCTCTTGGGCTACGCAGGCAAGGGTTCTAAGGGCGGTGAGCTGCATACCTATGGTGAGCTCAACCTGCCGACGGAAATCGTGTCTTCGGAATACCTGACCATGTCCGGGTCCAAGTTCTCCTCTTCCAAGGGCGTCGTTATCTACGTCAAGGACTTCCTTGAGGAGTTTGGTCCTGACGCGCTGCGCTACTTCATTGCCGTTGCCGGTCCGGAAAACAACGACACCGACTTCACCTGGGATGAGTTCGTGCGCCGCATTAACAACGAGCTCGCCAACGGCTGGGGCAACCTGGTTAACCGCACCGTGTCGATGGCTCACAAGAACTTCGGTGAGGTGCCGGCACCGGCCGCGCTGGAGCAGGCAGATAAGGACATCTTGTCGCTTGCAGAGGAAACCTTTGCCACCGCCGCGGGCTTCCTCGAGCAGTCCAAGTTTAAGCAAGCCATGACCGCCATCATGCACGTCGTGGGTGAGGCCAATGCCTACATCGCTGCTATGGAGCCGTGGAAGCTGGCCAAGGATGAGACCCAACGTGAGCGGCTGGCCACGGTGTTGTGGACCGCGCTGCAGGTGGTCTCCGATTGCAACGTGATGCTGACCCCGTTCCTGCCCTTTACCGCCCAAAAGGTGCACGAGACCCTGGGCCGCGAGGGAGTGTGGGCCGCACAGCCGCGCATCGAGGAAGTGGCGGATGACATGCCGGTTGAACTTGTTGGCGTAAACCTTCCGCCGGAGAATCACCCGTACCCGATCATCACGGGTGACTACTCCGCGCAGCAGGCCGCGTGGAAGCGATTCGACATAACCCCGGGGACCGCGCTGCAGAAGCCGAAGCCGCTGGTGGCTAAGCTTGACCCAGAGCTCGGTGAAACCGGTCCTGAATGGGCTCCCGTTCAGAAGTAAAGGGGTGGGATCGTCCTTGCAGCGCTCCCTTGCGCCTGTCCTACTCTTCATAGTTGTTTGCCTGACCGCGCTGAACCTGCGCTCCGGTATTGCTTCGGTGGCACCGGTGCTGGGGCAGATCCAAGACTTCTTTGGAATCAGCTCTGGGCAGGCAGGCTTGTTGACCGCACTGCCGGGGCTGTGTTTTGCCGCCATGGGGTTGGCGGCGGTTCCCATCGCGCGCCGCGTGGGCCTAAGCCGAACCCTAGCCGGCGGCACGGTGGCCTTGGTTGCGGGGCTCGGCCTGCGTCCATGGGTCAGTAGCTTTCCGCTTTTCGTCGCGCTTACTCTGTGCGTTGTTGCCGGCATCGCGCTGGCAAATGTGCTGCTTCCTGCATGGATCAAGCAGCATGGGTCGGGCCGCACGTTGGTGGCGCTGATGACCACCTACACCACGATGTTGGGCGTTTCCAGTGCACTCGGCCCATTGTCCGCGGTGACACAAAAATCGTGGCAAGGTGCGTTGTGGATTTGGTGCCTGCCCGCCATCGCCCAGCTGGCGGCTTGGATAGTGGTCCTACCCAAGGCCGGCAAGGACGTCGCCCACGGCACGGTTGATGGCGCGGAAGTGCAACGCCCCATGTTCACCTCACCCACTGCGGTGGCCATGCTCTTTTTCTTCGGATTGCAGTCCACCATGGCCTATGTCCAGATGGGCTGGCTGCCGCGCATGCTGGTAGAAAAAGGCGTGAGTGAGAACACCGCCAGCGTGGCGCTGGCCGTCATCGGAGTCTTCAATATTCTCGGCGGCGTAGTCATGCCGTGGCTCATCTCGCGTCTTAACCGCCTGACTCCCGTTCCCGTGGTGCTTTCTTTGTGCACGTGTGCCGGGTGGGGTGGAGTGCTCGTGGCTGCCGACGCCGCCCCGCTGGCCTGGGCCTCGTTGATGGGGATCGGCGGTATGTGCTTCCCATTGGCGCTTGCTCTGCTCACTGCCCGCACGCGCACCGCGCTCACCACGGCGCGGCTCTCCGGCTTCGTTCAGCCGGGCGGCTACGTCTTGGCGGGCCTCGTACCGTTGTCCGTGGGAGTGGTGCGCGGGGCCACCGGGGATTGGACCGCTGTGCTCATTGGTCTCATGGTGCTCTGTTTCTGCATGCTGGTCGCGGGCCTGCGTGCGACGACGCGTGTCTACATTGACGACGAGCTCGCTGCCTAGCAGGTCCTCGCCAGTTGCGGTAGCTTTTGTGTTACAGCGTTAGTTAGAGTTAACGTCTCGCGTTATTGACGCGTCGCGTTATGGGGGGTATGGTGCGTTTATGATTCAGTCGTTCGCGGATAGGGCCACTGAGCGTCTATGGAATCGAGAGAGGGTGCTCTCGATTGATTCACGTATTCACTCGGTAGCTCTTCGCAAGCTGAGGCAATTGGGCTACGTTCAGAGGCTCGATGAGCTTCGGATTCCTCCAGGAAATAGGCTCGAAGCTTTGAAGGGCGATCGGCGGGGTCAATACAGTATTCGTATCAATGACCAATGGCGGATCTGCTTCCGGTGGACCGCTTTAGGGCCAGAGGAGGTTGAGATCGTTGACTACCACTAACAAGCTCCCCCCAGTACACCCAGGTGAAATCCTTATGGAGGACTTTCTCAAGGACATGGGGATTACCCAACACAAACTCGCTGTTTCGATAGGGGTCCCGCCTCGACGTATTAACGAAATCGTCCACGGAAAGCGGGCTATTACCGCCGATACGGCTCTTCGTTTGGCTAAATATTTTGGAATGTCCCCACAGTTCTGGCTGGGACTGCAGACTCACTACGATTTGGATGTCGCGGAAGACAAAATTCTTGCTGAGTTGGACGATATTGTGCCGCTTCAGGCAGCGTCGGCTTAACTTGTGCGCGGGGAGTGACTGAGCAGCACAGTGTGAGTCTCTTGGGTTGAAACTGCCGTTGTTGCCAAAGTTTCCCGCTTCGTCTCAGGATCTGGCCAGATCTTTGGCAACAATGGCAGTGCCGTCACTGAGGTGGGGCGTAGGGCAGTGCCGTCACTGGGGTGGGGCGGCAATCAAGCCGCTTTAGGAGCGGTTGAAGTCGCGCTGCAGGTGCACCAGCCCTAGCCGCACGCCGTCCTTGGTGTGGATATTGGGCATGCGGCCAGTCTCCACAAAACCGAACTTCTTGTGTAGGGCGATGGAGGACTCGTTGGTGTCCACGATGTAGGTGATCATCGTCTCCACGTAGTCATTTTCCTTTGCGTGATCCATGAGCGTGTCCATGAGCTCGCTGCCCACGCCCTTGCCGCGCGCTGATTCCGCGATGTAAATGGAGTCCTCTGCCGTGCCGTAGTAGATGGCTGGGGTGACGAATTGGAAGTAGGCGGCCCAACCGACAATTTCGTCGTCGTCCACGGCGACATAGACCGGATAGTTGTCCTTTTCCATCTGCGCCAGCCACTTCTCGCGGTCCTCTACGGACTCCTGCCATGTGACGAGGTTGGCGGCCGGTTTCGCGGCGGAGGCGGAGTTGTAGATGGCGGCGATTGCGGAGGCGTCGGCAAGCTCTGCGGGACGGACGTGCATGATGTTCCTTAAACCATGAGTTGCAAGTGGGTGAGGTCTATCCAGCGCCCAGCTTTGCGGCTGACTTCTTTTAACGTTCCTACAGTGGCAAAGCCGAACTTTTCATGCAACTTGATGGATGCGGCGTTGTCCGCCACGATGAGTGCCAGCAGCGTATGGACCTGCTCTGCCTCGCGGGCATGCTCAACGACTGCACCGAGCAAGCGCGTGCCCACCCCGCGGCCGTGCGCTGCGGGATCAACGTAGATCGTGGTCTCGTAGCATCCCAGCCACACCTTGGGATCGCGGTAGGGGCGGTAGAGAGCCCAGCCCAAGTACGTCCCGTCGTCAGTGAAAGCCACGAAGCAGGGGCAGCCGTCGCGGCGTAGCTGGTGGAGATACTCGGTGCGCTCTTCCACCGTGGCGGGTTCGCTGCGAAAGATGAAGTGGGTCTCTCGGATGGCCCAATTCAGCGTGGCGGTCATCGCGGGGACGTCGGCGTCCGTCGCTTCACGGATAATCATGCGCGCAAGACTACACTCGCAGCCATGTCTAAGAAGAAGCCACGCCCCACGCCCGTTCCCGCCGAAGGTTTGAGCCAGCTTATCGACGCCCACACGCACCTCGCCTCCTGCCGCGACGATGATTCCGAGCTCGTTGAGCGTGCTCGTGCTGCTGGTGTTGAGCGCATCGTTACCGTGGGTGATGGCTTGGCTGAGGCGGAGAAGGCTTTGGCGGCGGCGCAGGAATTCGACAACGTGTATGCCGCGTGCGCCATTCACCCCACTAAGGCGGCTGAACTTAATGAGGCTGCTCGTTTGCGCTTGAGCGAGATGGCTGCGGATCCGCGTTGCGTGGCCATCGGGGAGACAGGCTTAGATACCTATTGGATTCACCACGAGCCGGAAACCACCGCGCCCCTCGAGGTGCAGGAAGAGGCTCTTCGTTGGCACGCGGAATTGGCGGCCAAGGTGGGAAAGACGCTGATGATCCACAACCGCGAGGCCGATGAGGACCTCATGCGTGTGCTGGGGGATTGCCCCGAGCCGCCGACGGTGATGCTGCACTGCTTTTCCTCGCCGCTCGCCGTGGCCAAAGAAGCCCTTGAGCGCGGCTATGTTCTGTCTTTCGCCGGCAACGTTACTTTCAAGCGTAATGAGGAAATGCGCCAGGCCGCTGCCATTGCCCCGGCAGGGCAACTGCTGATTGAAACGGATGCGCCGTACATGACGCCGGAGCCTTTCCGGGGAGCGCGTAATGAGCCCTCCTTGATTGGGCACACGTATCGTTGTGTGGCGCAGGCGCGTGGTCAAGAAGTGGAGGATCTCGCGGCGGAGGTGGCCACGACCTTCGCGCGGGTCTTTGGCGTGTGAGGATTTTCACTTTATCTAAAGGTGCTGCTCAGTGGTGGCGCACGTGTTTGTTGTGACGAGTGTGCTGCTAGTGGCCGCGGCGCGTGAATGCATTTTCTAAGTTACGTTCTGTTACCGTATTGTTATTCAAAGTTAGTCCGGTATTGATGTCGTCGGCGGGCGCGCGTGGGGCGCGCCGTGACAGGTGTTCAGAATGCGGGTTGCTGCATTGTGAATACGAAGCATCGTGAAGACGAGTAAAGGTTTATGTCCCCGAAGAAGCAGATCAAGCGAATCAACAATTCCCGCTCTTTGCCGCTGCGCATGGCTACCGGTGGTGTGCTTGGCACCCTAGCCGTGGGCGGCGTCGTTGCCGTCAGCACGCAGAAGGACATCACGCTTGACGTGAACGGCGAGACCACTCAGCTGGCCACTTTCGCCGGTGATGTCAACGCTGCCCTCGAGGCTGCCGGAGTCAAGGTTGGGGGAGAGGACGTTGTCTACCCGGCCCTGTCGGAGCAGGTTTCCGACGGTGACTCGATCACCGTTCGCACCGCCAAGCCTGTCGCGGTTACCATCGATGGCGTCGAAAAGCAGCTCTCCTCTACCGATCTCACAGTGTCTGACCTGCTGGGCGGCCTCGATGGAATCGCCCCGGGTGCTGCCATCACTTCCGGTTCCAAGACCGTGGAGGAGGATGAAACGGTGACTGAGGGAATGAACCTTGAAGTGGTGTCCCCGAAGATCGTCAAGCTTACTGACGGCGGTTCCGTTTCCTATGCCAGCGTTGCGGCCAAGACTGTGGGGGACGTGCTCGAGGCTCGTGGAATCACGGTGGGCAAGGATGACCGCGTATCCCCAGCTCTGGATACGCCGGTGAAGGCGGGTACCGCCATTACTGTGGACCGCGTCGAGATCTCCGAAGAGGAAAAGACGGAGGACTTTGACGCGCCGGCTAATTATGTCGATGACCCAGAGCTCGAGGAAGGCACTGAGGAAGTCCGCGAGGAGGGAACCCCCGGTTCGCGCGCCGTGACCCGCAAGATTGTCAAGGTCAACGGCAAGGAAGAATCCAACGAGATTATCAAGGAAGACGTGCGCAGGGAGGCCGTTGCTGCCGTGATTGCGCGCGGAACCAAGCCGAAGTCCACCGCGCCGGCCGTTGCGGATGGCTCCGTGTGGGATTCCATCGCACAGTGTGAGGCAACCGGAAACTGGGCAATCAACACAGGCAATGGTTTCTCCGGTGGCCTGCAGTTCACCCCGTCGACCTGGGCTGCTTTTGGTGGCACCGAGTATGCCCCGGAGGCATGGCAGGCTTCTCGCGAGCAGCAGATCGCTGTGGCAGAGAAGGTTCAAGCCGCGCAGGGCTGGGGTGCATGGCCTGCGTGTACCGCCAAGCTCGGCCTGCGCTAAAGCTTACGAGCCACGCGTATTAGTCTGAGTGGTATGACTCAACCCCATCTGCTGGGCCCAGTGGAGATCCGCGAACTCGCCGCTGAGCTTGACGTGACGCCGACGAAGAAGCTGGGCCAGAACTTTCTGCATGACCCGAACACCATCCGCCGCATCGTTGCTGCTGCCGACTTGTCCCCAGAGGACCGCGTGGTTGAGGTGGGCCCCGGGCTGGGTTCGCTGACCCTGGGGCTGTTGGGGGAAGTTGCGCACGTGACGGCCGTGGAGATTGACCCGCGTCTGGCTGGCAAACTGCCGGATACCGTGGCCGCGCGGGCAGCCGACTTTGCGGATCGCCTTTCCGTGGTGGAGAAGGATGCGCTCACCGTTGAAGCAGGTGAGTTGGGGGACCCCACCGCCTTGGTGGCCAACCTTCCCTATAACGTCGCGGTACCGGTGTTGCTCCACCTGCTGGAGGTCTACCCATCCATTCGCCGCGTTTTGGTCATGGTGCAGCTGGAGGTTGCTGAGCGCCTCGCCGCCGCGCCGGGCAACAAGGTCTACGGCATTCCTAGTGTGAAGGCATCTTTTTATGGCCCGGTTAGGCAAGCCGGGACAATCGGCAAGAACGTGTTTTGGCCGGCGCCGAAGATTGAGTCGGGCCTGGTGCGCATTGACTGCACCCGCCCCTTCGACGAGGCGCTGCGCCCGCGGCTTTTCGCGCTGATTGACGCCTCCTTTGCCCAACGCCGCAAGACCCTCCGCGCCGCCTTGGCGGGCTTTTATGGCTCCGCCGCGGCAGCCGAGGAGGCGCTGCGCGCGGCGAATATCGATCCGCGCCTGCGCGGCGAGAAGCTAGGTGTGGAGGACTTCGTTAGATTGGCGGAAGCCTCATGAGCAAGGCGGTAAACGAGTCTCCGCAGCTCTGGCAGGCGCGTGCCCACGCCAAGGTTAATCTGCACCTGGGTGTGGGCGAGGCCCGCGCGGATGGTTTCCACGAGCTGGCCACCGTGTTCCAATCCCTCGATGTACACGACCGCGTGAGCTACCGCTGGGGCGAGGGCTGTGCCGTGGAGGTCACGGGTAACCACGCGACAGGTGTGCCGGCATCGACCGAGAACCTGGCATGGCGCGCGGTGGAGCTGGTGACGAAAAACCTCATGCTACCGGCAGCTGGCACGCTCACGATGGAAAAGAACATCCCCGCTGCCGGCGGGATGGCCGGCGGCTCCGCCGATGCTGCCGCGGCCCTGCTTTTGGCCAATCACGCGCTGAGCGCTGAGTTTGGTCGGGAGCCTCTCAGCATGGAAAAGCTCTACGAACTCGCCGCGGAACTCGGCTCCGATGTGCCTTTTACCCTCATAGGCGGCACGGCTTTGGGACGCGGCCGCGGTGAGCTTCTGACCCCGATGCTGGCGCGTGGGCGCTATATCTGGGCGATCATCACCAATGCTGAGGGCTTGTCGACGCCGTCGGTATTCCGCAAGCTGGATGAGCTGCGGGATGCCGGACGCGGAAGCGCCCCGCACCTCGATACTGAAGCCGTGGGGCAAGCCCTCGTGGGTGGCAACCCCCGTGAGCTCGCCGCAGTGATGCACAATGACCTCCAGCCAGCAGCACTCTCGCTGCGCCCGGACTTGCGCAAGATTCTGGATACTGGTGAGGCCGCCGGTGCCCTCAAGGGAATTGTCTCCGGTTCTGGTCCTACCTGCGCCTTCCTCTGCGAAGACGAGGAGACCGCGCAGGAGGTGGTGGCCCAGGTGTGCGCCGATAACCGCGGGACCCGCGGATTGGTGACCTATGGGCCGGCTACCGGTGCAACGCTGGTCTAGCACCAGCAGGGTGAATGGTGGAGGCCCTTAGAGGACGGCCATCTCTACGGGCTTGACATCGAGCTTGTAGCGCTGTGGTTCTTGGTCGCCGAGGAGGTCAAGAACGACCAGTTCCTGCTTGTTTGCGTCGGTGACGTAGGCATAGCCATTGGCTGCCTTCAGGATCGGCCCTGGTTGTTGCCACTCCTCGTTTTCCTTCCACTGGGAGATGGCGTCAATCTTCTTGGTTAACTCGCCGGAATCCGGATCGATGATGTTGAGCTTGCCGTCGGTCGTGAGTACCAGTGCCTCACCCAAGGGCCCGCGGGCCAGGGAACGGAACCAGTAGGACTCGCCGAGCTCGACCTTCGTGGCGGAGTAGTCCTCCGTATTGATGAGGGTCACTGAGGTGGGGCGCTCGAAGTCGGCATCCTTGTCGGTCTTGTTATCCGCCAGGATGACGTTGGATTCCTCTGAGCCCGCGGAGTTGCCGGAGCGCTGGTAGCCGTCTTTGCCTGCATAGGCGGAAGCGTCGATCTTGTGGAATTCAGTTCCGTCGAAGACGACGGGCCCGTCCTCGCATCCGAAGAAGAGGGAGCCATTGCCAGCGGCAGCTTCGCCGTGAACACCAGGACACTCGGTGGTTTCCGCAAGGACCTTGCCAGACTTATCCAAATGCTGGATGGTGTGGCGCTCATCTTCGGTGCCCTTTGTGGTGACCACGGAGCCGTCTTTCAGCGGAACCGCGACGCCGTGGTGCGCGGCACCTGTCTCGACGGTGTTGACCGGCTGGGCGTCTTCCTTGCCGAAGTCCTCGGTTTTGTAGATCTTTGCTACACCATCTCCGTCGGAGAAGAGCGCGGTAAAACCATCGTGGTGAACCACGTGGCCGGCGTGAGGTGCGTCGATGGAAGCGTCGTCAAGCTGCGGCTGTGCCGCGTAGTAGTGCTTGTGGTCTCCGTGTGGCTTGGTGATGCGCCCGGTGTCGTAGGTGAGGAAGCTATCGCCTTTGGTCACCATGATGTGGCGGTTATCGCCGGCATCGCTAAGCCGGAGAAATGCTTTGAGTTTTTCGTTGTCGATGACCTCACCGGTCTCTCCATCGAGCGTGGTGAGACCGTCCTTATGGGAGATGAGGACACGAGGTGGAAGCTCTGCCACCTCGGTTTCGCCAGCAGAGGCTTCGAAATCGTCATGGCTGTGCTCTCCGTTATGGCCTTCGCCGTGTTCGGCATGCGCGTGGGAGGCTGCAGCGCTGGAGGGCGATGAAGCTTCGTTGCTTTCGGGGGAGGAACAGGAGGTCAGCGTGATGATACTTGCGGAAAGTGCGGCGCACAGGATGAGACGTTCTCTTTTCATGGTGTTGCAGAGTATTGAAAGTGAAAATCAATAGCAATAAAGGTAATGGTGCGGGGGTAACCGTGCTGAAGCACTAAGATGAACTCTCGATATGGCGAACCTTATTAACCTCGAAAACGTAACCAAGTCCTTCGGGCTCAAGACCCTGCTGAATGGGGTCTCCCTCGGCGTGCAAACCGGTGATCGCATCGGCATCGTCGGCGTCAATGGCGGTGGCAAAACCACTCTGCTGGAAGTTCTCACCGGCATTGAGCCGCCGGACGCGGGCCGCGTATCCCACAACTCGGATTTGCGCATGGCGGTGGTAACCCAGCGGTTCGAGCTGGAGGAGTCCCTCACCATCGCCCAGGTCATCATCGAACCGCTCGGGCTGGAAACCTTCGAGTGGGCTTCTAACGCCAAGGTGCGCGATGTCCTCGGCGGCCTCGGTATTGTTGACCTTGGGCTGGACACTCCCGTTGGTTCACTTTCCGGTGGTGAACGCCGCCGCGTCAACCTAGCCGCCGCACTCGTTCAAGACCTCGACATCGTAGTGCTCGATGAGCCGACCAACCACCTCGACGTCGAGGGCGTGCAATGGCTGGCCAGCCACCTGCTTTCGCGCAAGCTGGCGGTCGTCGTCGTCACGCACGACCGCTGGTTCCTCGACACCGTTGCCACCACGACCTGGGAGGTCCACGACGGTGTCGTCGATGCCTACGAGGGCGGCTATAACGACTGGACCTTTGCCCGCGCTGAGCGCGCCCGCCAAGCCGATGCCATCGAGCAGCGCCGCCAGAATCTGGCGCGCAAAGAGCTGGCGTGGCTGCGCCGCGGGGCGCCTGCCCGTACCTCGAAGCCGCGCTACCGCATTGAGGCAGCCGAGGCACTCATCGCGGATGTTCCCGCGCCGCGCGACAAGGTCGAGCTCATGGCCTTCTCTAAGCAGCGCCAGGGGCGGGTCGTCATCGAGCTTGAGGATGCAAAGGTTACGACACCCGATGGGCGCACGCTGGTGGATCACCTCACCTGGCGGCTGGCGCCGGGCGAGCGCATCGGCCTCGTCGGCGTTAATGGTTCCGGTAAAACCACGCTGCTGCGCGCCCTTGCCGGTGAGGTGGAGCTTGCCGCTGGCAAACGCATCGAGGGCAAGACCGTGCGCCTGGGCTGGCTGCGCCAGGAGCTCGATGACCTGGATCCACAGCGCCGGCTTCTCGACGCTGTCGAAGACGTCGCCACCTACGTCCACCTGGGCAAGAAAGAGCTTTCTGCCTCCCAGCTGGCCGAGCGCCTGGGCTTTTCCGCCAAGCGCCAGCGCACACCCGTCGGTGACCTATCGGGCGGTGAGCGCCGCCGTTTGCAGCTGACCCGTGTGCTCATGGCGGAGCCAAACGTGCTGCTTCTCGACGAGCCCACGAATGACCTCGACATCGATACCCTCCAAGAGCTTGAATCCTTGCTGGACTCGTGGCCGGGAACCTTGGTGGTCATTTCTCACGACCGCTACCTCATTGAGCGCATCGCGGACAACACCTATGCGCTGTTTGGGGATGGCAAGCTCACCAACCTGCCGGGCGGAATCGAGGAGTACTTGCGCCGCCGCCAGGAGATGGAAGCCGCCACCGCCGGCGGTGTGCTCGACTTGGGCGAGGCCTCGAAGAACGCTGACGATCAGCGTACGGAAGCCGCCCCGGTAAAACGGCTGAGTTCTCAGGAGGAGCGCGAGCTGACCAAGAAGATGAACGCGCTGGAGCGCAAGATGGGCAAGCTCGACGACAAGACAGCGAAGCTGAATGAAAAGATGGCGCAGGCCGCGGAGAAGATGTCTTCCGGAGAGGGAGACAGCGGCGAGCTGGCCAAGCTCGACGCCGACCTCAAAGCGGTGGCCGCCGAGCGCGAGGAGCTAGAGATGGAATGGCTGGAGCTGGGGGAGAAGCTGGAAGGCTAGTGTTCGATGGCTAGTTGTACTGACCGGAGACGTTGATCGAGGCGATCTGGCATCAGTCGACCATGTGCAGGGCGATTGATTCCTTGACCTGTTCGATGAACGCTCGAGCGGCGGGGCTCGGATTGAAAGATCCCCACGCGATGTACTCGGTCCGGCAAGGGCCATCGACCACGGGAATGGCTCGCAGCGCTGGGTTGGCTGGCACACAGTCGACGGGCAGCAGGCAGACGCCCAACCCGCGTTCGACGAGGGCGAGCATGAACTCGGTCGACATCGCCTCGAAGCCCACGCGGCGTTGAAGGCCTGCGGCAGCGAATGCCCGATCGCCTTGGAGCCTGCCCGGTGACCCGGCCGGGAAGTCAACGAACGTCTCGTCGGCCAGGTCGGCCAGGGCTAAGGTGCCCCTGTGTGCTAGCCGATGCTGTGACGCCATAACAGCGACGAGACGCCCTCGGGCGATCTCGTGCGCGGTGAGTCCGGACGCTGGGGTGACGTCGGCGTCCACGCCGAGGAATGCTACGTCCAGTCTCCCGCTGCTGAGATCGCGCATGAACTCATTGCTTCCCCCGCTCCGCACGGTGAGATCCACGTGGGGATAGCTGGCGTGGAAGGCTGCGACGATGTCGGGCACGCTGACGGCTGTGACCGTCGGGATCACACCTACCGACAAGCTTCCGCGGACCTGGTCCACGGCCTCGGCGGCGACCGCCACGGCGCGGTCAGCGGCTGCGAGGCTGATCCGTGCTTCCGTGAGGAAGGCTTCGCCGGCGGGGGTCAGCTCGACCCGGCGGGATGAGCGCACGAACAGTGCCGTGCCGAGTTCCTTTTCGAGGGCCTTGATCTGGTGGCTCAGGGCTGACTGCACGACGAAGCAGCTTTCTGCTGCTCGCGTGAAGTTGCGTTTCTCGGCGATCGCCACGACGTACCTGAGCTGTTGGAGTTCCATCCAATCATGATAGCAGCTCATTGTTTGGGTGAGAACAATGTGTTGGACTCACTACTGGTGAGCGACTGATGATGGATGCATGAACACTTCTTCTCATGGGCGCCGCGGTTCGTTGCTTTGGACCTGTTTGACGGCGCTGGCCCCCGCTACGTGGGGGACGACATACATCGTGACCACCCACCTCCTCCCAGCCGGGCATCCATTGTTTGCTGCGTTCATGAGGACGCTGCCGGCAGGGATCATCGCCTTGTGCCTGTCGAGGCAGCTGCCGCGCGGTTCGTGGAGGTGGAAGAGCTTCGTGTTGGGCGGTCTGAACATGGCCGCGTTCTTCCCCCTGCTGTTCTTGTCGGCGCAGCGTCTTCCGGGCGGGGTAGCGGCCACGCTGAATGCGGTACAGCCCATCATCGTTGCCCTGCTGGCCGTGACTGTCCTCCACGAGCAACTCTCCGGATGGCGTCTGGGATGGGGTGTCGTGGGTGTCGTGGGCGTGGCCCTCGTGGTTCTCGGTCCAAGCGCTGCTCTGGACCCGGTGGGCGTGGTTGAAGGACTCGGCGGCGCAGCGGCCATGGCCACCGGCGTGGTCCTCACCAAGAAGTGGAAGCTCCCGGAAGGTGTCTCGCCCGTCGCACTGGCCGGTTGGCAGCTGACGTCCGCCGGCCTGCTGCTGGCGATCCCGGCGCTGCTGGTGGAGGGACCACCGCCGGTAATTCCTGTCCATGGCTGGCTTGGGTACGCCTGGCTCGGCCTGGTCGGAGCGCTGGTCTCCTACAGCCTCTGGTTTACCGGCATCCGGCGGCTTCCGGTCACGTCCACAGCCCTCCTGGGACTCCTCTCGCCGTTGGTCGCCGCCCTGCTCGGCGCCCTGATCGCGCATGAACACCTCGGAGCCGAGCAGTACCTCGGCTTCGCGATCGCCCTGGCTGCCATGGTCTGTGGCCAGCTCCCCGCCCCCACCAATTATCGAAAGGACAATTCATGAACATCACGATTCTCGGAGCCACCGGCATGGCCGGTACCGCGATCGCGCAGGAGGCCACACGCCGCGGCCACCACGTCACTTCCGTATCGCGCAACCCACCGGAGACCAACGACCCGCATACTACCGTCGCTCGTCTCGATCTGACAGATCTCGAGGCACCCCTGCAGCCCGTCCTGAACGACGCAGACGCCGTCGTGCTCGCCGTGCGCATGGCCCCCGGCGATGAGAGCAGTGTGGCTCCGCTGACCAGCCATGTCCTCGACCACGCCGCTGTCGCGGGGGTTCGGGTTCTGGTCGTAGGAGGAGCAGCGCCCTTACGCTCACCTCACGATCGGGAGTTACGCGTCCTGGACGACCCCACCTTCGTGCCGCCCCAGTGGCGTGACGTCGCATCGGCCAGCCTCGACCAGTTCAACGCGTGTACAGAACATCCGAACCAGAACTGGACCTACCTGAGTCCGTCGGCAGTCTTCGAGCCCGGACAGGGAACCGGCGCTTATCGCCGAGGCGGTGACACGCTTCTGATCAACCACGACGGTACGTCGCGGATCACCCCTGCGGACCTGGCCCTGGCCGTACTCGATGAGCTGGAACAGCCCAGCACCCAACGTCACTTCACCGCCATCGAGCAAGCAAAGGGTCTGGCCTAAAGTTAGCGGTTCACAGAGGAATCCTCGCTAACAACCGTGAGGGGGTCGAGTTATCGGCCCCCTCCGTCTATTCCAAGGGGACGCTCTTGCTCCACGCCAACGCAACACTGGCCTCACACGGCTTGCGGGAACCAGCCGCCCTTCTCACGATTGACCAACGTCTCCGGTCAGTACAGCTAGTGCTCGCCAGCGAGGGTCAGCTCTACCCGAAGAATGCTGCGATGGCGAGCATGGCCGGCAAGGAGAGAAAAGTGGTGAGGAAGACCGTATCGCGCGCCACCGTCTCTCCCGATTGGTAGGTCGCGGCGTAGTTATAAACGTTCTGCGCGGTCGGAAGCGCAGACAAGATGAGTGCCGCGTATAGCTCCTTGCCGCTCAGGCCCAAGGCTAGGCCCGTCGCCAAGGCGATGGCTGGCATGGCTACGAGCTTGAGCACGGTGGCGGTAATGGTTGGTAGGCGGTCGCTAGCCAGCAACCCGTCTCCAGTGAGGGAAGCTCCGAAACTCATCAGGATCATTGGGATGGAGGCCCCGCCGAGGATCTCGAGGGGCGCCATGATGACCTCTGGCACGTGCCAGCCTGCCGCAGAAACGATGAAGCCGGCGACGGCAGCGATGACAACCGGTGCCGTAAGCCCAGAGAACACAGAGCTGCTTATCGAGCGCAGGCTTGTCCCCTGTGCATTGAGACCGGCGATGATGAAGGGGGAGAGCACTGCCATCTGGAGCACGAGTGCTGGCACCACAAAGGTGGCATCACCGATGACATAGGTGGCGATGGGCAGCCCGATGTTGACGGAGTTGTAATAGCTGGCCGCGGCCGCTCCGGCCATCGTCTCAGCCCCGCTCCGCCGGAAGAACAGCGCACTGAGCAAGCCATACAGCGCCATCGTGGCAACCGAGGCAATCGCTATGACAGCGACAACCGGAGACATAAAAGCAGAGGTATCCGAGGTGGCCACGCTGGAGAAGATGAGCGCCGGAGTCGCAGCCCAGAACGCTGTGCGGTTGAACTGCAGGCGCGCCTCACCGTGGCCGATAATGCCCCGGTGTCCCAGAAAGAACCCCACACCGATAACCACAAAAATGATGGCAAATCCGGTTAAGACATCCAGCACCAGTGAACAACCTCTCGAAGAATCCTAAAAGCAAGTCTCCGGTCATTCTTCCACGCCGGTCTTTTCCACCGGCAGCTGATAACAAAGTGATATCGAAAATGCCGTATGACCGGGAAGTCTTTTTCAAGGCGGGCGGACTTATGGCACGGTGGTAGTTATGAATTCTTTGCGTCGTGTTTCCCGCCTGTCCGCTACCTCCGCCGTGGCAGTATCCCTCACCGCCCTTCTTTCGGTCTCCGCGGCCCAGGCCGCCCCGGCTAACCCATCGTCCGCACAGCCCCAGGAACTGAACCAGCTGTCTTCCCAGGCTATGGAGCAGGTTAACTCTTTTGAAGTTGAGCTTCCTGCGCAGGCTTATGACCTGGCTAAGCAGTACAACGTCCAGCTGCCGGACTTCATCAAGAAGCCGACCCCGGCGGTGGCCGATGAGCTCGTTGGCGCAACCCATGCCCACCTGATTAAGCAGGGCCACCACGAAGATGCCAACGCCAAGAACATCGCCCAGGAGTGGGCAAACCAGGCTGCGGCCGGCAAGGTTACCTTCCAGGACAATGCAGGCGATGGCCTGACTCATTTGGAAGAGGGCAGCGGTAACATTTACAAGCTCACGGAGCAGGAAGCTAAGGATCGCGTGAACTGGCTCAACCGCGATGTTCCTGTGACCAAGACTGACGGCACCGGCTTCGGCGTTGCGCAGGCCTTCGACGGAACCCACGTCTACGTTGCGGAGTACTTCTTCAACAAGTAGACCTTCACGCGGCCGGTGATAAGCCGCTTTTACAAAAGGCCCTGCCGCTACAGGCAGGGCCTTCTGCACGTTTTCGCGTAGAAGGTTACAGTGGGGCCCATGATTTTGATCAACGTACAGTTCCACGTCAAGCCCGAGTACGCCGATACCTTCCTGGAAGAGATCGACTGGTACACCAAGGCCTGCCAGGCAGAGCCCGGCTGCATTGACTTCAAGTGGTTCCGCGATCCGGAAGACAAGCAGCGCTTCCTGCTCCTCGAGTCCTACAAGGACGGCACTGATGTCGACCACGTCAACACCGAGCACTTCAAGCGCTCGTGCGAGGAGCTGCCGAAGTACCTGGTGGAGACCCCGGACATCATCAACACTCACATCGACGGTAAGACGGAATGGGACAAGATGGCTGAATTTTCGGTCTAAACCCTACGCGTTGACAAAAGCCGCCCGGCAGAAGCCGGGCGGCTTTTAGCGATGATCGGGGCTTTTAGCTAGCGGGAGCAGACGGTGGTGAGGTCTTTCTCCTCGTTGGCGTATTGCTCCACGGCGTCGTACAGCGCATCCGCGTAAAGATGTGCGCCTTCGGGGAGCGGGTGGACGCCGTCGTCGTAAAGCATGGCCGGGTTCTCCTGGGCCATGCCGCACCAGTCTGCGATGTAGACGTTGTCGTGAGCAGTCGCGGCGTCAATGATCTCGGCGCGTGCCTGTCCCATCCAATCGCGCTCGCCGTAGGGCAAGACGAGCACCAGCGTGCGCTCGGGGCCGACGATGTCGATGAGCTCGTCCATCTGGCCCTCAAACGTAGCCCCGTTGGTTCCCAAACCCACAAACACGGTGGAGCGCAACTGCCCGGAATCCTTCTGTGCCTTGATGACAGGAAGGGCTGCCGAATAGTGGCGGGAGATCGTGGCGTCGATGCTAATGCCCGGGAAACGCTCATTGAGAGCCTCGGAGGCAGCGAGCATGACGGAATCACCGATAGCACTAATCTCGTTTCCAGTGGGAAGCGCACGCTTTTCCTTCGGCTTCGTGGTCTCGGAAGGCTTTGCGGGGGCGGACGATGACTGTGCCGGGGCAGAATTCTCCGCCTGTTCGTTGGACAACGCCATGCGCTCGAGCTCGCGCTCCAGTTCGCTCTTATCCTCCGAAGTCACCAGCGCGTAGCCCACGCCCAGTACGGAAAGAACAACGAGGACGGGAACGGCAGGCCACATGGCCTTGCCAAAACCATCCTTGACCTCTTGCGCGCTGGGGCGTGCAGCCCAGTAGGCGCGCCACGTAGGGCGGAATCCGGCGCGGCGGAAGGGGTTTTCTACAAACTGGTAGGTCACCTCAGCCAGCACGCAGCTCAGCGGAAGCGAAAGGAGGCCTAGGAGCCAGGAGGGGGCGTCGGACAGCGCGTGGACAATCATTACCACTGGCCAGTGCCAGAGGTAGAGGGAGAACGAGCGCTGGCCCAGCCACCGCATCACACGGGTGCGGAAGATCCACGTGAGGGGACCAGATTCGCGCACCACTGCCCAAATCATTGCCGCGCCGAGGACGCTGGTAAGGACGAGGCCGCCGCGGTAGGTGAAATCCCGATCCGCGCCCATCCACACCAATTGCGCGAGGTAACCAACTAATGCGAAGGAACCAACGGTTCCGGCGAGTATGCCCTTGTTTGCGGCCGGCCAAGAATCCGCGTCCATGTCCTTGTCAGTGGAGGTCATGAGGAGGGACAGCATCGCGCCGATGAGGAGACCGAACGCGTGGGTATCGGTGCCGTAGTACACACGCGTGGGATCCTCGCCTGGGCTATAGAGCAGTGCCATGGCGACGGCCGACGCACTTGCGAGGATGAGCGATACGGCGATGGGCAGACGCTTGGGCTTGCGGCGGGAAATGGCAAAGACGCCAAGCATCAAAAGTGGCCAGATCAGGTAGAACTGTTCCTCGACGGCCAAGGACCAATAGTGCGCGAAAACCTGTACTTCATTAGGTGCAAAATAGGTTTGGCTCGTGGCGATTTGGGTCCAGTTGTTGACAAAGAAGAACGTGCCCAAGAATTGTTCGCGGATGCCAACGGCCAGGTCCCCACCAATGAGCGCCACTATCGCCGTGCATATGGACAGGACTATGAGCGCGGCCGGGAGGATTCGCCGGAAGCGGCGGAGCCAAAAGCCTTTGAGGCTGATGCGTCCAGTGACGTTGAACTCGCGAACAAGCAGCGAGGTGATGAGGAACCCGGAAAGGACAAAGAACATGTCCACACCGAGGTAGCCGCCGGGGAGAATATCCCCGAAGAAGTGGTAGATCACCACGGCGAGAACCGCTAGACCGCGCAGACCATCTAGGCCCGGCACTTGGCGCAGGCGGGCACGCGCACGGCGCTTTGAGCCAGCGGGGGCAGTGGGGGCAGTGGGGCCAGAGGCGGCTGCGTTGCGGGCGGACGCAGAAGCAGCTGCTGGAGCTGCGGCGGCTGTGCCCGCCGCGACGGTTGCGGTTGCAGGGGCGGCTGCAGCGGCGGCAGTGGGGGAAGCCTGTGCTACTCGCCGCTTTTCTGATCGGCGTTTTTCCTGCTTGGCGCTTAACGCCCCGATGGATTGCGAGCGGCGGGCCAGAGCACGCGAAATCTCGTTCTCGGTGCCGGGCGAAGCCTTCTTCTCAGGCTGCTTGGATTCCCCAGCTTCTTTGCTCTTCTGAGGCGTTGTGGTTTCCCGGGGCTTTGCGGCCGCCTCGGTCTTTGTCTCCTCCTTGGCCTTTGCAGTCGCCGGGGCTTTCTTGGGTTTCTGGGCCGTCGTGGCCTTTTCGGCTCCTTCTTGCCGCTTGGGGTGCGCTGGAGCCGGGGAAGGAGACTGTGCTTTGTCGCCGTGTGCAGGTGGCTGCTTCGCAGCGGGCTGAGTTTGTGAAGGCTTGGTTGTTGAAGCCTTGTCGGCGCTGAGCGTTGCAGGTGCCTGGCGTCGTTGGGCGGGGGCCTGCGGGCTCGGATGCCGCGGAATGGCCCGACGTGGGCCGCGCCGACCGGCCGAAGCTACTTCGGCTTCCTCACGGGCCTTAACTAGTTTGGCCTTTTTCACCGCCGAGGCTTTGGGAAGTGCATCCGGAGCCAGATCTAGAGTGAAGTCTTCAGCCGAACGGGGGCGTACGCGGCCAGGCCGAGCAGCAGGACGCTGGGGATTACGCGGGCCGCGGCCAGTGGCTGCCGGTGGTGTCTTAGGGGCGCTTGCCTTAGCTGGCTTATCGCTCGCGGTAGGCGCGGTGGGCTGAGCAGGCGGCGGGGACTGAGAGGGCGTAGCAGGCGCAGTGCGCGCGGAAGCTGCAGCGGGTGAAGGCGAGGTAGTTTTCGAGGAATCCGCCGAGGAGGACGGAGCGGGACTCGATGCAGACGACTCGCCCTTTGCCAAACGTGACATCATCGACCGCAAAAACTTCTTCACTACACACTCCGCAGGTAGACACCGGGGTTCGGGTACTGAGGCTCAGTAACCCGAGTAATCCTACTCTGTGCGTGCGGGCTACTCGGGCAAGGCTGCGGGGGAGCGTGTTAGGTGCGCAAAAGCTGGCGTAGTACGGTGCTAACCCCGTTGTTGGTATTAGCTGGGGCGATGATATCTGCGATTTCCTTCAGCTGAGGATGCGCGTTTTCCATGGCCACAGCCGTCCCGGCGGCGCGCAGCATCTCGAAATCATTGAGGTAGTCACCGAAGGCCACAGTGGCTGCGATCGGAATACCGGCGAGCTCAGCGAGCTTAGTTAGCGCCGTACCTTTTTCCACGCCGCGGGCCATCACATCGAGCCAGACCTTGCCGGATACCGCGACATTGTCCTCCGGGACGGCGCGGACGATGGGATCGTAAATGTGCGCCTCAGAACCAGATTCGCAGAAAATAGCAATCTTGATGATGTTGCTATCCGGCACTGCATCCAAGTCATCGACCCAAGTGACCGCCTTGTAGTACTTTGCAATCTCTGTACGTGCCGCGTCTGACACATCCCGTGCAACGTAGGCGGTCTCCGGGGAACATAGAACTACGGTATGTTCCACGCCGATGGCCGCAGCAGCCTCCCGTGCCGCGTGCACGGTGGATTCCGCAAGCGGGAATGCCGCGATGATCTCACCGCCGCGCATGATGACTGAGCCGTTTTCGGCGATAAACGTTTCGCCTTTCGGGAACATGTCCTTCAAGGTGGCCAGTTGGCGCCCCGAGGCCGGAACCAGCTCGCAGCCGCGGGCAGTGGCTAGGTCCTGGAGCTCCGAAAAGTCTGCAGGGAGTTGGCCATGCGCGTCGAGGAGCGTGCCGTCCATATCAAGGGCAACAAGTTGTGGGAGCAAGTAAGTCACACCAATCTAATAGTGTTGGGCTAGAGGCGGGGAACCATGTCCAACGTAGCGCCAAGAAATAGGTGGCTGAAACTTTTGTGATATGGAACACTGGTGCGCATGACTACGACTGATCCAGTACTCGTTTCCGTGCGCAACCACACCGGTGTTCTCGAACTCAACAGGCCGAAGGCCCTGAACTCTTTGAACCCGGACATGATTGACATCATCCGCCGCTCCCTCGAAGCGTGGGCGCAGGATGACGACATCGAGCAGGTCCTTATTTACTCCAACAGTCCCAAGGCATTCTGCGCTGGCGGCGATGTGCGTCACGCGCGGGAGGGAATCGCGGAAGGCAAGCTGGAAGAGGTTGATGCCTTCTTCGCCAGCGAGTACCTCACCAACGGCGATATCGCCGAGTTTCCGAAGCCCTATATCGCCGTCATCGACGGCGTCGTCATGGGCGGTGGATTGGGCATTTCCCTGCATGGTTCGCACCGCGTGGTGACAGAGAAGGCCTTCGCTTCGATGCCCGAGATGAACATCGGATACGTCACGGACGTCGGAGTAGCTTATGCGGCCCAGCGCATGGTGGGCACCCGCGGCGTAGCTTCGCCGGGTTTGGCAAAGTTTTGGGGGCTGAGCGGGTACCGCATGTATGCCGCCGACATGCTGTGGACGGGCGTGGCAACCCACGTGGTCAAGGATGCCGCCGAGCTGATTGAAGCCGCTATCGAGCGCGGTATTGATGCCGCACTGGAAGAGCTGGCCCTACCCGCGCCACAGCAGCCAGCACCGCTCGAGCAGGTGGCTCAAGACCTGGAGGAGACCTTTGCGCTGCCCACGTGGGAGGAGATTTCCGCGGAGCTGGACAAGCGCCCGCAGATCGCCGGCGAGGTGCGTCGCCTCATGGCAGCCGCGTGCCCAGCCGCCATCATCGCGGCCAATGAGCTCTATGAGGCGGAAGCCGCTGTCGACGATATCCGTGAGGCGCTCCTGCTAGAACTCAAACTGGGCATGCACATGTACCGCCGCCCCGACTTTTCCGAAGGCGTGCGTGCGGTACTGGTGGACAAGACCCAAGACGCAGCGTTTAACCCGGCGACCACGGAGGACGTTGACGTCGAAGAATTCCGCGCGGTGCTCAGCTCCTAGTGGTTATAGCGGGCGTGCCCGCTGGTATGCGGCGCGCGCCCGTTGCTCATCCACTCCCGCCGGCACCGCAACATTGAGCGTGGCCTGCGCGGTGGCCCGTGACGGCGCGGGCAGGTGAAACGCGGGGGCGTCGGACAGTGCTAGCCCTTGGCGGCCGTCGGGTAGCTGCACTGGCAGCAGGGTCCACAGCCCCAGAATTGGCATTGCTAGCTGCGGCAAGCGCAGAGAGCGTGCCTCGGGGATGGGTACGCGGGCGCGAATCAGCTCGGGGATGGCATTGTCATATCCGAAGCGGCGCAGGTTCGCCGCGGCGTGGGCGGACATGGAACCGGAGAGCTCGTCCGCCCATGCCCACGTAAAGGTGTTCGTCGTGGCGTTGAGGGTGGCGATGAGATGGGAGGGAACCGTAAGCGAACCATAATCGGAGTTCACCACGGTGCGCGACGTGTCAGGGTCAAGGTCAGCCCACAGGTTGGGGAATCGGGCCTCCAGGAAGAAATTGTGCTCGGTGGCCATAAAGTGGGCGTCGGCCAGCACATCGCGTGCGCTGAGCCCACCGCGGCCTGAGGGATGGGGGAGAGTCGCGATCCGGGTGCCGTGGAAGTGCGCGAGGCCTTGTACAACATCTGCTGCCACGCCCACATAGGAGGCGAGCTCGGCGGTGGCGAGGCGTTCGTCGACGCCTCCCTCAATATCCCCCGTATGCTCAAGCCCGGCCAGGATGCTGACACGGGGATCCGGGTGGATCTCCGCGAAGTCGACGGCGACGAGCGCCTCGCCCTCGCCCTGCGGGACGCGGATGACTGGGCGGTCACCCACCAGCCGCCGCGCCAAGCCGCGCAGCAGGGCGGAATCGGGTTGCGGGCCGTGGAACTCCGGTTGCGGCGCGTGTTCCGTCAACCCCGTAGACCAGTGCAAGCGGCCATCCTGGATTGTGGCTAGGCGCAGACCATCGAAATCATAGGTCCCAGAGGCGGTAGTAAAACGCACCACCGCGCGCTGATCGGTGGCGGGCTCGGAGTCGGAAGATGCAAAGTTCACCTCGACGTCGCGCACGTCGCCCAAGCGTGAGGAGAACGCGGCGTCGATGCCGGCTTGAATGAAGGCGCCAGCGGAGTACAGGTCCTGGGCTGAGTCCATTAGTGCTCCTTGACTTGGTTTTATTCCCTGAAGAAGGGATGCTCGATAGCCTCCTCATAGGCCTGAAGGAGGGCTTGGGTGGATTCTACCCAGGAATACTTTTCGGATTCGCGGCGGGCGGCAGCACCCATCGTCTCCCGCCGCGTGGCGTCACGAAGAAGATTGACGGTCGCGCTGGCCCAGGCCTCATCATCGGCATCGGGTTCGATGAGATGTCCTGTAACGCCCTCCTCAATGACGAAGGGAATACCGCCGGCATTCGTGCCGATGACCGGCACACCCGAGGCGAAGGATTCCAGCGCCACAAGGCCCAGTGTCTCCGTGGCGGAGGGGAAGAGGAAGACATCTCCGACAGCGAAGGCAGCGGCGAGCTCCTCGCCGGACAAGTAACCGGTGAACACGGTGTGCGAAGGATCGAAGTTGGCCTTGAGCCCCTCCAGCGCAGGGCCATCGCCGACGACGGCAAGGCGGGCGTCACCAAGCTCTGCCCGAACCAGCTGCATCACGTGGTCGAGGCGCTCCAAGTCCTTTTCCTTGGAGACCCTCCCGATATAGGTCACCAGCGGGGAGTCCGGGTTACCACAGGTGAGGCGCTCGCGCATCTGCGCGGTGGCGCGGCTGGGGTGGTAGGCCTGCGTATCGACAGCCTTGGGCCACAGGTGCACGTTGTGGATCCCCACCTCCCGAGCCTTATCCACCATGGGGCCTGAGGTGCAGAGGTTCACAGCTGCCTGGTTGTGTAGATACTTCAGAGCGGCCTCAGTCAGCGGACGGGTCCACCCGATGCCCAGCGCATCGACGTATTCAGGAACGTTGGTGTGGAAGCTGGCCACCAGCGGCACGGCATCGCGCTGCGCGGCAAAGACGCCGAGGGCCGCTGTCCAAATGGGATTGACCGCGTGGATGACATCGGGATCGAAATCCCTGATTTCCTTAAAGAACCTCCACGAGGGCAAGCCGAATTTGATCTCCGGGTAGACCCACAGCGACAGACTGGGTATGCGGGTGACCTCGAAGCCGGCATAGGTTGCAGGGGCCTTGCCCGTGGCAAAAATCCGCACCTCGTGGCCCGTCGCGGCCAGCTGGTCCAGAGTGCGCGTCAGGCGCGTGACCACGCCGTCGATCTTGGGCAGGAAGACCTCGGTAACGATTGCGATGCGCACGGAGGACTAGGCCTCCGAAGAGGGGACGCCGGCGTGCTGCTGGCGCGTCCACAGCGATTGCGCCGGAATCTTGGAGCGGTCGGCGCGGTCGGCATACTTGCGCGCGACTTCTTCGACCTCGTGCAGCAGCCCTTCAGACAAGGTGGTCGGTTCCAGCCCCAGGTTGAGGAAGGTGTCGTTGGTGACGTGGAGTTCATTTTCCGCGGATTCCTTGCGCGGGTTCGGCACGTAGGCCACCTCTGCGCCAGAGATCTTCGCAACCAACTCCGCTAAGTCACGCACGCGGTGGGTCTCCGTCATCTGGTTGATGATCTTGACGCGCTCACCGCGCGCCGGCGGGTTTTGCAAAGCTAGCTCGATGCAGTGCACCATGTCACGGATGTGGATAAAGGCGCGGGTCTGGCCACCGGTGCCGTGCACGGTCAGCGGGTAACCAATGCCGGCCTGGATGAGGAAGCGGTTGAGCACCGTGCCGTAGTCGCCGTCATAATCAAAGCGGTTGATGAGGCGCTCGTCCTTCTGGGTCTGCTCCGTGTGAGTGCCCCAGATGATGCCCTGGTGCAGATCGGTGATGCGCAGTTCATCATTCTTGGCGTAGTAGGCAAAGAGGTGCTGGTCCAGCACCTTCGTCATGTGGTAGACCGAGCCCGGGTTGGAGGGGTAGAGGATTTGCTGCTTGACGACGCCCCCCTCGCCCGTATCCACCTGCACGTCCAGGTAGCCTTCCGGGATCTTCATTCCGGCGGTGCCGTAGCCGTAGACACCCATGGTGCCCAAGTGCGCGACGTGGATATCCTGCTCAGATTCCACGATGGCGGCGAGTAGGTTGTGGGTGGCGTTGATGTTGTTATCCACCGTGTAGCGCTTGGTGCGCGAATTCTTCATGGAGTAGGGGGCGGCGCGCTGCTCAGCGAAGTGCACCACGGCATCCGGGCTTTCGGTGTTCAGGAACTCGAGCAGGTCGTCGTAGTCCTGGGCCACGTCGAGGTTGCGGAAGCCAATGGTCTTGCCGGAGACCTCGGTCCACGCGGCCAGGCGCTCTTCAATGGAAGCGATAGGTGTCAGGGATTCTGCGCCCAACTCCTCATCGATGGCGCGCCGGGAGAGGTTATCCACGATGATGACGTCATGGCCTCGGTCGGAGAGATAGAGGGAAGCGGGCCAACCACAGAAGCCGTCTCCGCCGAGAATCGCTACCTTCATTTTTATCTCTCCACATCACTGTCGGGGGCATGAGTTAGGGTGCCGCCGCGATGGGGGAGAAACCCGTCGCGGCGGCAAGCACTTTTCAATACCTTACCGTTTACGGCCTTCACATGAGGGCCCTTAACGGTAAACAGTGAGTGAATGTTTCCTCAGGCTAAACCTTTATGCCGAGGCCTGGCGCAGGGCGCTGAAGGCCAGGTGCCCAGAGCAAGTTCTGGAAGGGCGCCCTGTACACTGGCGCGCATGCTTGAAGCCGTGCTCAATGCCTTTGCCGATTCCGTCAACGCCTTATTGATCGGAATCTTGGTGGCCATCGGCATCATGCTTCCGCGGGGCAGCTACCGCAAGATTGCGGCCCTCGTCATCGTTGGTGACTGGTTTGGCGTGCTCACCGCAGCCGCCGTGGTGATGTTCATCTTCGTCGGTATCCAGGACAAGGTTGCCGCGGCCTTGGAATCGCCTCTGCTGGGGTGGGGGCTGGTAGTCATTGGCCTTGCTCTGGGACTTCTAGCCTGGCGCTCCCAGGGCGAACCCAACGATATGGTGCAGAAACTGCTCGGCCCGCTGCGCACTCCTTCGGATAAGACCGTTGTGGTGGGCTATGCCATGGGCGTTATCCAGTCCTTGACCTCCGTGCCCTTTTTCTATGGCCTGATGCACCTAGCGGCCGGGGACTTTAGCAATACCGTTAAGTACGGTGGCCTCTTTTTCTACGCCACGTTTGCGCTCTCGCTGCCGACGGTGTGCGGATTATTCATCGCCCTGGTGCGGGCGAAGCCACAGTCCTGGGCCGGACGCGCCTTTGCGTGGGCCCGGGAGAACTCCACCACCGTGGCATTGTGGAGCGGCTACGGCGTGGCCGCTTTCCTGGTGGTCATGGGCATCTTCGCTCTGCTTTAGGGGCTTGCCTTCAAGGCGACTCGGCAGCTGTCCTAGCTTCGCGGTGGTGGAACTGCCCTAGTTGCCAAAATTCTGGCCAGATCGTGCGGCAGGCTCGGGAGTTTTGGCAACAACGGCAGTTGCGACTGCTAGTCGTAGAGGACGGCGTCGAGAGGGAGGGCGTCGCCAAGCAGCGCCTGATTTTTTGAAATTTCGACGTAGCGCGCGGCGTGCGGTATGAAGGCGGCGGATTCCTCAGGGCTCAGCTCGCGCCGCACCTTGGCTGGAACCCCGGCGGCTAGTGTGCCGGCGGGAATGTCCTGGCCTTCGAGCACCACCGCGCCGGCGGCGATGAGAGAGCCAGGGCCCACGGTGGAGCCGGAGAGCAAGGTGGCTTTCATCCCGACGAGCGTGCCCGCGCCCACCCGCGTGCCGTGGAGCATGGCCATGTGGCCCACGGTGACGTCATCCTCCAGCACGCAAGGCTCGGTGGATTCAACGTGGATGACGCAGTTGTCCTGGATATTGACGCGGGCGCCTAGACGGATGGAACCAACGTCCCCGCGCAGCACGGAGCCATAAAACACGGAGGAGTCAGGGCCGATGGTGACGTCACCGATGATGGTGGCATTCGGGGCGATCCAGGCGCTGCGGTGGATGCGGGGCGTACGCCCTTGGAAGGGGAGGATGAGCATGGCAGGCTAGCTTTCTTCAGGGGTGGTTTCGATGGAGACCGCAAGCGACTCGGAGACCTCATAGTCGCCGGGCGTGGCGCTGATCTGGGCCAGCGTGTCCCGTTCCGCAGGGGATAGCGGGATGGCCCAGCCCCGCTTGGGATCATGGACCGGACGCTGTGCCTTTGTCGTGGGGGAGAGGTGCACCGTGGTCTTAGAGCCATTTAAGCGCGCGGGCTCGCCGGAGCGCGCCACCTCACTGAGTATTTGTGCGCCGGCTGGGGAGGTAACCAGGATGATGAGGCTGCCGGCCGTGTGGACGGACAGGTGGTCTATAGAGACCTCGACGGCGTGGGGATCCGGGGAGGCCAAGCGGACGGTGGGGGAGCCGCCGAGCTTATCGACGATATCCTTTACCGCGGAAAACAAACTCATGGCGCGATCCTAGCGCGGGGGTACCATCGTGCAGTGTGATTGACGCGAAAGATACAGCACTCGTCATTGAAGGCGGCGGTATGCGCAATTCCTATACCGCCGCGTGCATCGTCAAGCTCTTAAAGGAGGAGGTGGAATTCGGCTGGGTCGGAGGCGTGTCCGCGGGCTCCTCGCACACCGTGAACTTCCTTTCCCGCGATGTGGTTCGCTCCGAGGAATCCTTCGTGGACTTTGCCAAGAACCCCAGCTTCGGCGGCCTGGGCTCGCTGTTGCGCGGTAGCGGCTACTTCAATGCGGAGTTCATCTACGAGAAGGCTGCGGACCAGGACATGCCCTTTGACTGGGAAGCCTTTGACGCTAACCCGGCGCAGGTGTGCATTTCCGCCGCGCGCGCAGATACGGGGGAGAGCGTGTATTGGGGGCGTGAAGACATCAAGACGCAGGAAGACCTGATGGTGCGTGTGCGCGCCTCCTCGACGCTGCCGTTGATCATGCCGATGCGCGTCATCGACGGTGCGCCGTATGTCGACGGCGCCATGGGGGAATCCGGCGGCATCCTTATCGAGCAGGCGGAGAAGGCCGGGTTTGAGAAGTTCCTGTTCCTGGGGTCGAAACCGCGTGGCTACGTGCGGCCTGAGGTGGGGCGGCCGGCGGCGCTGCGACGAATCTTCCGAAAGTACCCTGCCGTAGCGGAGGCGATGATTGCTCGGCCGGCCCGGTACAACGCCTCCAAGGACCGGCTTCTGGAGCTGGAAAAGGAGGGGAGCGCACAGCTTTTCTTCCCGGAGGATATGCAGGTGGCATCGACTGAGCGTTCTGTGACAAAGCTGCGCTCCAACTATGAGGCTGGGCGCGCGCAGACCTATGCCGAATGGCCGGCGTGGAAGGAATTCTTCAGCAGTTAGTGAGCTCAGCGGGGTCGTGCGCGACTCACTTTTGCCAACACGGTGTGAGTCGCGCCTCGTCTGGGGAGGAGAAGCGCACCCATGCATGGAGTTTTCTGAGTGTTTTCTTACAATGATTTCCCGTGTTGGCACTATTTGACGGAAATATTTGGCTGAGCATTTTCTTTATTGCTTTGCTCGGCACGCTATTTGGCATGATTCCTTTTGGCCCGCTGCGCTTCGGCGCAGCCGGCACCTTGTTCGTGGGCTTGGCCATCGGCGCCTTTATCGATCTCGACGGCACGATCCTCAGCAGCCTGCAGGAGATGGGCCTTGGCCTCTTCATCTATATGCAGGGTTTGTCTGCCGGTGAGCGCTTCTTCAAAGGCTTCTCTGAGCAGCTCAAGCACATGATTACTGCCGCAATAGCGGTGATGGGTGCTGCCGCCGTGGCGCTTCTCGCGGGCGGCTGGTTGGGACTGTCGCCCTTGCTCTCCGTGGGCGTGTTCTCCGGTGCGACGACCTCGACGGCATCGCTGGCCGTGGCGCAACAGCAAACGGGCGAGGAACTGCCGGCCGTGGGCTACTCCTTGGGCTATCCGGTAGGCGTGGCCGTCGCTATCCTCCTAGTAGCTTTTCTGCTCAAGCAGTCCTGGCCGGCCACTAAGGACAAGGACAATTCCGCGGAGGAGGTCTTCCGCTCCCGGACTATTCGGGTAACCAAGAACATCACCTACGAGGAGCTGGTGGAGCGATTCGAGGATCAGTTTGTTATCGCCACGATTCGCCGCGGCAATATCCGAACCGTGGCCGGGGACCATCCGGAGATTCGCAAGGGTGACATCCTGCGCGTACTCGTGACGAAGGCGAAAAAGCACGAGCTTACCGCTGCCCTAGGCAAGCGCCAGCCTCAGGTGCCCTTCGTGGACAAGCGTTTGGTCATTGAAACCGTGGTGGTGTCGAACTCTGATATTGCTGGTCGAACCGTGGAGGATCTCAACCTCTTCAAGCGCTACGGTGGCCGCATTGTCCACGTGCAACGCGGTGATGAAGAGTTCCTGGCTAGCTTCGATACGCACCTCGATGCCGGTGACCGGGTGACGGTGATTGTGGATCAGGATCGCCTGGGCGATATTCGTGATTACTTCGGTGACTCGGTTCAGGGGTATTCCCAGCTGAACTGGGTTGCTGTCGGTGGTGGTCTGTTCTTGGGCTACCTCATCGCGCTCATTGTGGTTCCGCTACCAGGTGGTGCGTCCTTTGAGCTTGGCTTTGCGCTGGGCCCATTGATTACCGGACTTGTCCTCGGTGCTCTGCACCGCACGCGCCGCGTGCCCTGGAAGGTTCCGGCTTCAATCAATCTGGCTCTTCAGCAGTGGGGCCTGGTTATCTTCTTGGCTTCGGTGGGCTTGGCCTCAAGTGAGGCTTTCCAGTCCACGGCATTCTCCTGGATGGGCCTGAAATGCATGGCTCTCGCCGCCATCATTACCGTGGTTGTCGTCGTCCTCTTCGCTGTGGTTAACAGGTTCCTTGGCCAGTCAGAAACCCGCACCGCGGGCGGCGTTTCCGGCATCTTTGGCCAGCCTGCCGTGGTCGACTACGCCACAGGAATCAGCACGGATTCCCGCATTATGACTGGCTATGCGGCCACCATTGTGGTGGCGCAGATAGTCAAAATCGTGGTCATTCCGTTGATGCTCACGGTCTAATCCGCCACAAGTGTTTCGATGGTGAGCTCCGGGTGCTCCTTCTCAATGAAGGCCAGCTTCCATTTATCACCAAAGAGCGCGATGAGCTCGCCGTCGGTGCGGGTAAAGATTTCTACGCCGCGCTGGCGGCCCAGTTCGGGCGCGGATTCGGCGTCGGTACGGCGGGCCACCGAGTAGGGGATGGACTCGGTGATGGTCTCCACGTTGTACTCGACCTCCATGCGAGCCTGCATGACCTCGAACTGCATGGGGCCCACCGCAGCCATGACCGGGGCGGCATCGCCACGCGTATCGTTGCGCAGAATCTGGACCACGCCTTCCGCAGCCAGCTGGTCCAAGCCCTTGCGGAATGCCTTGTAGTCACCCAAAGACTTCGCGCGCAGGATGCGGAATGCCTCCGGCGCGAACTGTGGCATGGGCTTGAACTGCACCTTCTTGCCCGTGTAAATCGTGTCACCAGGTGCCAAGGAACCGGCATTGACCAAGCCCACGATGTCACCCGGGTAAGCCGTATCCACGGTGTCACGCGTGCGGCCGAAGACCGTCAGAGCGTACTTAGTGGAGAAGCTGCGCCCAGACTGCGCATGGTTGACCTGCATGCCGCGCTCAAACTCACCGGAGACGACGCGCATGAAAGCCAGGTTATCGCGGTGCTTGCGGTCCATACCCGCCTGCACCTTGAAGATGACGCCCGCGAAGTCATCGGTGACCTCACGTACCTCATCGATGGCGGAGGTAGCGGCCTCGATGGCCTGCGGATCTGATTCGCGCGAGCGCGGAGCCGGGGCGATGGCGCACAGAGTATCCAGGATCTGGTGCACGCCGAAGTTCAGCATCGCGGAGGCGAAGATGAGCGGGGACGTCACGCACTGTTCGAAGAGCTCCTGGTCGTGCAGGGCGCCGTCGGCTGCCAGCAGCTCTGCTTCCTCCACGGCCGTCTCCCAAGCGTCCTCTTCCTTCGCGGCTGCATCCTCAGGCGCGTAGTGCTCCTCCGGGGCGATGGTGGAACCACCGGCGGTGCGCAGGAAGTGCACGTACTCATCAGCCTCGCCGTCATCGTTGATGTGGGCCAAGCCGCGGAAGTCGCCAGCGATACCCACCGGCCAGTACAGCGGGGTGGGCTGCAGCTGGATTTCGTTGACGATTTCGTCGACAAGCTCCAGCGGCTCTCGTCCCACGCGGTCCCACTTGTTGATCACCGTAATGATCGGCAGGCCGCGGGCCTTACACACGCGAAACAGCTTGAGGGTCTGGGGCTCGAGGCCCTTGGCGGCGTCGATAAGCATGACGGCGGCGTCCACCGCCGTGAGCACGCGGTAGGTATCCTCCGAAAAGTCCGCGTGGCCCGGGGTGTCCACCAGGTTGATCATGTAGGGCTCGCCCTCGTGACCCTCGGGCGCGTACTCGAACTGCAGGGCCGAGGAGGCCACGGAAATGCCGCGTTCCTTCTCCATCTCCATCCAGTCAGAGACCGTGGACTTGCGGTTGCCCTTGCCGTGCACCGCGCCAGCTTCGTTGATGACGTGCGCGTGAAGTGCCAGCGCCTCCGTCAGCGTGGACTTACCAGCATCCGGGTGGGCGATGACGGCGAATGTGCGGCGGCGGGAAGCTTCGGAGGCAATACTCATGCGGGCTAGTTTAGCCGCTGGCTGTTACCACTCCACATTGAGCTGGCGGCCCAAATCATCGAAGACGCGCCGCGCCACCGAGAGCTTCTTCGCAATCGGCCTCTGCAGGCCTGGCTTGCGCTTGTTGTTGTAGTACTCGCCGGAATTGAAATGGATGCCCGGAGTGCCGCTGAGGAAATAAGCAAGGTTCTCGCCGCCCTTGTCCGCCTTGCCCAAGAAATGCTTGGCTGCAGTGGTCGAATACAGCTTGCTCGTCCTACTCGTTGAGTTCTGCCCGAAGCCAGTATTCAACACGCCCGGGTGGAAGGCCACGGAGGTCAGACCATGTGAGTCGAGGTAGCGGGTCAGAAGAATATCGCCCAACTTGGCGTTGCCGTAAGCGCGCTCCGCGGTGAATTTTTCAAAGGTATTTGGGTCACCGGGGTCGAAAGCGGAATACAGGACGTTGGCCAACGAGGCGGTCTGCACCACGGTGGCATCGCTGGCCCGCAGGGTATCGCGCAATAAAGAGGTCAGAAGAAAAGGCGCCACAACGTTGATCTGCCACGTGCGCTCGAAGCCATCGGCGGTGGCGAAGGGGCCGTCGAACATGCCGCCGGCGTTATTGCCCAAGGCATCGATCTGCGGGTACTGGCTCAGCTCTTCCGCGAGGCGGCGAACCTGGCCCAAAGACTCGTAGTTGGCCACGTGAAAGGCCGCACCAATTTCTTCGGCTACGGCCTGCGTCTTTTCCGGATTCCGGCCCACGAGCACGAGCGAATCCTGCGGGCGGCGCTGGTGAAGAATGCGGGCAGCGGCCGCGCCCACCCCGCTCGAAGCACCGGTAATGACAATTGTTCGAGGGTCATGATTAGAAGGCAGGTTCTTGCTCGCGCGGCTCATACTTGGACAGTGTAGGGCGTTGAGCGCGGCCGCGCCGGGGTTTATTTCGACCGGGAATGGATTTCCTGCTGGGCCTTGTTGAGGCCCTCAGCCACGATGAGGCGTGCAGCCTCGGCGGCGGTAGCGATGGTGGAATCGAGCTCAGCGCTGGCGTCGACAGGCGCGAGCACCCAGTCCGGGATGGAACCGCCCTTGGGCGGACGGCCGATACCGATGCGTACGCGCAGGTAATCGCGCGTGCCCAAGCGCTCGCTCAGCGACTTCAGCCCGTTATGGCCATTCTCGTTGCCGCCCTTCTTAATGCGCACCTTGCCGGCGGGTAGGTCGAGCTCGTCGTGGATGACGATGATGTTTTCTGCCGCAACCCCCAGCTGCGTGGCCAAGGGTGCGATGGGATCGCCGGAGAGATTCATGTAGGTGTGTGAACGCAAAACCACGACCTTCGTGCCCCCGAGCTCGAGCTGTGCGGCGCTGAGCTGGTGACCGGTAACAGGCTCAAGCATGTCGCCGGAATCCGCGAGGAGGTCATCCACCGCCATGTATCCTACGTTGTGACGGGTAGCTGCGTATTTCGCGCCGGGATTGCCCAATCCCACGATGAGCCACTCGGCGCTAAGATCCGCTGGGTTTAGTCTGGGGGCGGCGGCCTTCTTTGCCTTCTTATTCGGCGCTTCATCGGCGCGGCTAAAGAGGCGGGTGAAAAAGTCACGGATGGCGGACACAACAACTCCCTTGATGGTTTTTCTTTAGGCTGGGGGACCATGAGTCAACTTCTTGAGGCTATCACCTGTCCCGTCCTACCTGCCCCGATGGCCGGTGGGCCCACCACGCCTGAACTGGTTGCCGCCGCTGAGGCCGCCGGTTCCTTTGGCGCGCTGGGTCTGGGGAGCTCTTCGGTCGACGCCGCGCGGGAGGCCATCGCTGCGTGCGCCGGCACGCGCTTCGGCGTCAACCTCTTTTATCCGCAGAGGGAGCTGACAGAATCGGAGCTCGCGGCTGCACGGTCTCTTGCCGCAGAAGAGGACGCCGTGCTTGGCGACGTCCCCCTGGACTTCGGTTGGCAGGACAAGCTCGACGCCGCGCTGGATGGTGGGGCAGCGGTGCTGTGGTCGATGTTCGGGGTGTTTGAGGAGGCGGACGTAGCGCGCATCCACGCCGCTGGGGCTGAGGCGTGGACCACGGTCACCACCCCGGAGGAGGCGCAGTCCGCGGCCGCGCGCGGCGTCGATGTGTTGTGCGTGCAGGGGCCTGAAGCCGGGGGACACCGCGGAGTGTGGGACCCGAGTGCGGAACCCGACCAGCGCCCGCTTAAAGAACTTGTTGCGGCGGTGCATCAAGTCACGGATCTCCCGCTCATTGCCGCGGGTGGGCTGCGAACTAGGGAGGATGTCGCCGAGGCCTTGGCGTGGCCGGGGGTAGAGGCAGTCAGTTGCGGCTCTGCTTTCTTGCTGTCCGATGAAGCCGGAACGAGTGAGCACAACCGTGGCCTTCTGCGCCGCGGCGGCCGGACGGTGTCGACCCGCGCATTCTCCGGGCGCTACGCCCGTGGGCTGGAGACCGCCTACACACGGGCACACCCGGACCTGCCTTTGGTCTACCCCTATCTCAACGCGTTGCTGAAACCGCGTCGTGCGCAGCTCGACGCCGACGTGGACTATTGCCTCGTGGGCGTCGACGTGGAGAAAATCGGCGGGGGTAGTGTGGCGGAGATCCTCGCGCAACTACACCCAAACGGGCATGAATAGGGGTTAAGATTTACGAATGGACATAGTTTTACACCCTTTTTGACGAGTAAAGGATACAAAGTACGTGACTTCGAACGCGCACATTGGGCACGAGGATTGGAACGAGCGCCTGGAGCTGGCCCAAGAGATGATCCCGCTCATCCACCAGCTGCACCGCAATAACAACGTTGTCACCTCTATCTACGGCCGCCTGCTCATCGGTGTGACCGATATCGACATCATCAAGGCGCACCGCTACGCCCGCCGCATCGCTGAGCGTGAGCTTTCCACCGCAGAGACCCTGCCCATCCTCAAGGAACTGTGCTCGATGAACCTGGGCACCGCTTCCATCGACTTGGGTCGCCTGGCCACTGGCTTCCAGGAGTCCGGCTCCGATAACCTGCGCAACTACCTCGAGGAGACCCTCGTGGATCTCGTCGGCGCTGGCGTGGACAAGGAATCCACCGACGTCGTGCTTTATGGCTTCGGCCGCATCGGCCGCCTGCTGGCCCGCATTCTGATTGCCCGTGAGGCTGCCTATGGTGGCGTGCGCCTGCGCGCCATCGTCGTTCGCAAGAAGGGGGACATTGACATCTTCAAGCGCGCCTCCCTCCTGCGCCGTGACTCTGTCCACGGTGCTTTCAACGGCACCATTGCCGTCGACGAGGAGAACGAGGTCATCTGGGCCAACGGCACCAAGATCCAGATGATTTACGCCAACAACCCCGCGGAGATCGACTACACCCAGTACGGCATCGATAACGCCATCGTTGTGGACAACACTGGTGTCTGGCGCGACCGCGAGGGCCTGTCCCAGCACCTGCAGTCCAAGGGTGTGGCTCGCGTGCTGCTCACCGCACCGGGTAAGGGCGACCTGAAGAACATCGTCTACGGCATCAACCACGGCGATATCGAGGACTCCGACCAGATCCTCTCCGCCGCATCCTGCACCACCAACGGCATCACCCCGGTGCTCAAGGTCATCAACGACCGCTACGGCGTGGTACACGGCCACGTGGAGACCGCACACTCCTTCACCAATGACCAGAACCTCATCGATAACTTCCACAAGGGGGACCGCCGCGGCCGCGCAGCCGGCCTGAACATGGTGCTCACGGAAACCGGTGCAGCCAAGGCCGTGTCCAAGGCTCTGCCGGAGTTTGAGGGCAAGCTCACCGGCAACGCCATCCGCGTTCCTACCCCGGACGTGTCCATGGCTGTGCTCAACCTCGAGCTGGAGAAGGAAGCTGACCGCGACGAGGTCAACGACTTCCTGCGCAACGTCTCCCTGCACTCCGACCTGCGCCAGCAGATCTCTTACATCGCCTCCCCGGAGGTTGTGTCCTCCGACTTCGTGGGCTCCACCCACGCTGGTGTGGTCGATGGCCTCGCCACCATCTCCTCCGGCAAGCACCTCGTGCTCTACGTGTGGTACGACAACGAGTTCGGTTACTCCAACCAGGTCATCCGCATCGTCGAGGAAATCGCCGGCGCTCGCCCGGTGGTGTACCCGAAGCGCGTTGACGTCTCTGAGCTCTAATCTAAGAGCTAGGAAACCTAACACCGCCCTCGCTGCATGGCGTGGGCGGTGTTTCGCTGTTTTAGGCTCCTGCTCGGTCTGCGACCTAGCTTTGCCAGGATGCTTCAAACGCGCAACTGCCCGATCTGCCAAAAGTACGGGCCAAGATCGAAAAATCTAGACTGCTTTTGTCAGATTCGTCAGTTTTAGCGGGGAGACAGCGCACGCGTGTGGAGCAGACGCCGTGCGAGCAACGCGGCAGCCGCACAGAGCACCACAGTCAGCGTCATGGCGATGGCGTAGCGCAGAGACGAGTACGCAACTAAGGGCCAAGCAGGGAAGGCGAGTATCCACAGACCGGTATCTGCCAAGACGTCGCCGCCTAAGGTGACGGAGACGATAGTCCCCACGATGCTGAGGGCGATAGCGCTTACAATGCCGAGGCGAACCACCAGGATGAGTGATACTGCCGCGATGGCAAAGCCCACCCCAACCGTAAGGGGAAATGCCGGAAGCTGGGCCGCGACATCGCCACCTGCGAGCGCACTGGCCAGGTATGCGGCAGCGCATACCGCCAGGATGACACACAGGAACCAGAGGAGAATCCCGGATGTGCCGAACCGTGTTTCCATATGGACCAACGGCCATGAATCAGCTACACGGGGCCAAACGAGGACCGGCAAGATACCTGCGCCGACCGGAAGCAGAAAGTAGTGAAAGAAACCTTCGACGTAGTTAGCGGGATATTGCAGGGCGACAAACCCTAGCGCCAGAATGCTGAGCATCAAGCAAGAGAACACCGCTGAGCTAAAAGCTGCACGGTGGAGTCCTAGCAACGTGGACCACAGCGAGGACTGTGCCGCCGCACGGGGGTGTCTCGTTGGCTGCCATACTTGGGCTTCTTCCATGGTGGTATTAGCAACGTCGGCATCAGTCTGGGCCGTTGTGGAACGCGCGAAACGGTGTCGCAGCGAGAACATTGGCCGGTATCGTCGCGGCGTGTAGACTGCGGCTAATGCTCCGAGAACGGCGAGGATGACGCACAATATGAAAGCCGGTAGTGGACTGCTGGTGAGAAGTGGGTCTTGTGGTTCAAGAGGCACCGAGTTCTGGTGAATACGCAATGCGCGCAGAAGCAATCGTTGCGGCCATGCTGGGGGAAAGGCCCACCACCTGCCTGATTCGACAGTGCACGGAAGGATGCTGATTATTTGCCATAGGGCCGCGGCTACCAGCGTTAAGCCGAAGCCCAGTCGGCGGGCACAGGCAGCGGAAAGCCCGGCAATGCCAAGCGCGCCAAGGAAGGAGTAGAGCCCAGCTACGAGGATAAGTTCATGATTCTCCCGCCCCTGGGCAGCGACAACGAACCAAGAAACACCAAAGTTCAGAATATGGAAGACCCCAAGGCTGACAATGACAACGATAAAGCGGGCAGCATTCTCGAGACGCGGGTTGAGGTTTCTCCATTGCGTTCCGCCGCTGCGAGTGATGGTCTCGCGGCGTTCTGGAATGGCAGCGAACAGCCCAGTAAGAGGGGAATACATGCCGGTAACAAACAAGGATTGCCAAGCCAAGACGCCCGTGGCATCAGTGCGTGCTGAGGCCATTGAGGAGAAAATGATTGTCATGATGACCAGCGGTAGCGCCAGCAAAGGCAACCACTGTAAGGCGCTTCCACGGCTGCGCAGTAGTTCTGCTGAAAGGTAACTCGGGCGAGGGGCAGTAGTGTGCTTAGGCACGTGACTCTCCTTCCCGGTTGGTAGGCGCTTGGGAGGGGTGGCTCGGTGAGGTAAGTCGGAAGAATTCTTCCTCCAACTGACCACGTGGAGCTAGCTCGTGCAGGGAACCGGAATAGCGAATCGTACCCTCGGCCAAGACGGTGATGTCATGGGCAAGGTGCAGGACCTCTCCAAGCTGGTGGGAGCTGACGATAACGGTGTGCCCAGCCGCGGCTAGTTGTTGTAGTAGCTCTCGCAATTCCATGATTCCTTGGGGATCGAGGCCATTCTGGGGCTCATCAAGAACAAGAACCTCTGGATCGCCGAGGAGAGCTTGCGCTAACGCTAGGCGGGCCTTCATACCAGTGGAAAAGGATTTCGCCTTCTTGGAGCCAACGCCGCTGAGCCCAGCGATGGAGAGAACCCGGTCAATCTCAGAGTCGGGAAGCCCCAGAAGTCGAGCGTGAACGCGAAGATTCGCCGCGGCAGACAGATGACCATAAAAGGCTGGCCCGTTCACTGAGGCACCAATGCGGCGAAGCACATTGCGGTTCCAAGGTTGGCCCGCCACGCTGATGGAGCCCGAGTCAGGAGGCAGGAGGCCTAAGAGGATGGAGAAGATTGTTGATTTTCCTGCCCCGTTGCGCCCGAGGAGCGCATGCACGCGGCCAGGGGAGATGTGGAAGGAAACATCATCGAGGACTCGTTGCCGACCAAAAGACTTCGAGATGTGCTCAAAAGAGATATCGCAATTCATAAAATGCAGTATCGCCGGGGCTCATCATAAAGGAATCCGCCTGCATGATGGTCTTCAGCGAGCAGACCTCCTACCGTGGTAGGAGCTTAGGCAACCCCAGCACGCTGCGCTAAGAGAACGAGGGCCACTCGGTCACGTGCGGCGAGTTTAGACATGAGCGCGGAGACGTGAGTTTTCACCGTGGTTTCTGCGATGACCATGTCGGCGGCTATCTCCGCATTTGTAGCACCACGCGCGATGAGCGAAAGCACTTCCATCTCGCGGCGCGTTACAAGACTGAGTCCTTGGCGTTCCTGGGCGCTGAGGTTTTCGCGCGTCAGCGCCGAGCGATAAGCCTCCAGCACTGGGCCGGTTACCTCGGCGGCCAGCACCGATTCTCCTTGCGCCACGTTGCGAACGGCGGTCACAAGAACCTCTGGGTCGGCATCCTTCAGCAGGAAGCCGTGGGCGCCAGCGGAGATGGACCGCGCCACGAGCTCTTCATCATTGAATGTGGTGAGCATGATGATGCGGCACTCGGGCTTGCGCTCGAGTATGGCTTGCGCCGCTGCAATGCCGTCCATGCCAGGCATGCGAATGTCGAGGATAGCCACATCAATGTGGTGGCTTATTGCTGCTGCCACGGCATCCGCCCCCGTGGCCGCGGTGGCCACGACCTCGATGTCTTCTTGCGCAGTGAGGATGGTAGACAGTGCTGAGAGCAGCATTGCTTGATCATCGGCCAACAAGACGCGGATTCTAGAGCTGCTGGGTTGCATCCATTGTCTCCTTCATCGGTATCTGTGCGTGCAAGGAAAAGGAATGAGCATCGCCGGAATAGTCGAGGCGACCGCCAAGCGAACGAGCTCGTTCCGCCACTCCGACTAAGCCCACGCCGCTGCCCGCGACGTTGCTTGGCGTGGGATGAGGATTGGTGGAGATGAGGGTGAGCGCGGCGGCGTCATCAAGTACAAGCTCAACCACGACATGCGTGCCGACGCCCTGATGGCGCAGAGCATTCGTCAAGCCCTCCGTGGTAATGCGCACCAATGCCATCTGCACCAACGACGGCACGGCGTATTCAGCTGGGAGGTTTGCGTCGACTTTCAGCCCGGCAGCGCGGAAGCCTTCGAGGATTCCTTCGATGTGCTCAAGTTGTTGAGCAGGCTCTAGAGCCGTGGGGCCGGGTGAGCGCAAGGCAGCGACGATTCCGCGAACCTCGCCCAAGGCGGTATCCGCATTATCGCGGATCGAAAGAAGTGCTTCTTCAGCCGCGCCGGAGTCCGTATTCGCTGCAACGATGCCTGCATTAGCCTGAACCTTAATCAGGGTGAGGGAATGGGCAAGGACATCGTGCAGTTCCCGTGCAATGAGGAGGCGTTCTTCTTCTTGTGCCTGGTGGAAGCGCTCGCGGGCTAGTATCTCCCGTTGGCGATCACGGTCAAAATACCGGGCAGCGATGAAATACGTGCTGCCCAGCACTGCCCAATGGGCCACCACCATGGCAAGGAAGGGTGTGTCTACCTCATAGCGCAGAAGGTAAGTCTCAGTGTCGATGCGCCACATGAAGGGGGAGATAAAGGTACCGAGTGCGGTGATGAGGAGGACCACCCGCGGAACCAGCCTCTGGGTGATGTACCGCGAGGTGGTGTACACGGCCATGGGGGCGGTCAGCGCCCACGGGGTGAGGCCGCTATTGGTGGGGAGCTGGTTCATCCATATGACAGCCCAGGCCAGGAGCAGAACTAGGAATCCTGTTGCGCTCACGATTGGCCTCGAGCGCCACACGAGGAAGAACGGTATGAACAGCAGCGACAAGAGAGCCTCGAGTACTTCCACCGTTCCGGAAGAGGAAAACGCCAAGGCACAATAAAAGGCCGCTACGAGCCCCGCGACTCCTGCGAGTAGCGCGTCCCCCAAATGCACCGAGGACAGGAAGGTACGCGCGGTGCGGGAAGAGCTCATAGACGGCCATGGTAGTACATGCCGAAAGTACTACTTCTTTTTCTTGTCCTTCTTGCCCTTCTTTTTCTTTCCCTGCTTCTTGCCGGAGCCGTTGCCGTTGACCTTGTCGCGCTCCAAATCGGCTGCGACATCTGGTACGTAGGCAAATTCATTGCGCGGCGGGCGTACGTATTCGGCCTCGAGCTCGGGGCGATCCGGGATCTCAGGAACATCCTGCTCTACGTGCTGGTACGGAACCATCTTGAGGATGTGGTTGATCACGTTGATGCGCGAGCGCTTCTTGTCCTCGGATTCCACGGTGTACCACGGGGAGGACGGGGTATCGGTGTGGACGAACATTTCATCCTTGGCACGCGAGTAGTCTTCCCAACGGGTAATGGACTGCAAGTCCATGGGGGAGAGCTTCCAGCGGCGCAGCGGATCGTTGCGGCGGGACTTAAAGCGTGCGAGCTGCTCCTCATCAGAAACGGAGAACCAGTACTTAAGAAGGATGACGCCATCCTCGATGAGCATGTGCTCCAGCAGCGGAGCCTGGTGAAGGAAGCGCACGTATTCTTGCTGGGAACAGAAGCCCATGACACGCTCCACGCCGGCGCGGTTGTACCAGGAACGGTCGAAGATGACGATCTCGCCGGCGGTGGGCAGCTTCTCAATGTAGCGCTGGAAATACCACTGGCCCGCCTCACGGTCGGTGGGCTTCGGCAGCGCCTCGATGCGGCAGGTACGCGGGTTCAGGTATTGCGTAATGCGCTTGATGGCGGAACCCTTGCCGGCGGCGTCGCGGCCTTCCATGATGATGACCACGCGGGCGCCGGTCTCAACGACCCACTGCTGCATCTCGACGAGCTCTGCTTGGAGGCGCTTGAGCTCGTCCTCATAGGCTTGCTTATCTAGCTTCGGCGGCTTGGTGGCAGACTTCTTAGACTGTGAACTCATACCTCTAAATTTACCGCTTAGCTGGGAAAATACCTAACCGCGGGGGTTAGGTAAGTGGGGCGAATTGGGAGGTATTTAGTCAACCTCGTGTTGCGTCACCGCGCCGCTGGCGGCGTCGACGTCGAGTTCATGTTCCTGGCCATTAGCCTTGAATTCAATCTCCCAGTGCGGGCCCTTGCCGTCATCACCATCGTCGTAGTCGACTTCCTTCTCCGTGACGGCCTGGGCATCAACGCCGGCATGGGCTAAAGCTTTCTCGAATGCGTCATCGCCGGTGAGTTTCCCAGAATCCACTGCATTTCCGGCGTCCCCGGCAGCAGCGGTGTCTGCAGGCTGCTGGGCGTCGTCATCGCGGTCATCGTCGTCATCATCATCGCCCTGGTCCGCGCCAGTTGCAACGGCTGTTTCCGTCACGGTTTCCACAGTCGCGGGAGTCGGCGTCGGGGCGGGATCGGCCTCTTTATCTGAAGAGCACGCAACCAGCGCGGTGCTGGCGCATAGTGCGAGGCCTGCGGCGGTGAAGCGGGAGCAAAGAGTCATTGAGGCTCATCCTCCTTGGTCAGTCGGGCACGTGTGGTGTCCCACCCTAACGAAGCCTGTCAGTTTTCGCTGAAGATCCTGGATAAGGCTGAATGTTAACGGCCGTGACAGGTACAGTCTTCGCCGCAGCCCCCGGCAGCGGGAGGTTCGCCGAAGCGCGTGGTGTTCTCAATCGCGCCGAGCCCTTCGATACTGATGCGGGTGCGGGAGCCGTCGCCAAGCAGTGCTTCCTCGCCGCGCGCGAAGCCCACGCCTTCCGGGGTGCCGGTGGCAATAACATCGCCTGGATTCAGAGGGTAGAGGGAGGAACAGAAGGCGATGAGCTCGGCCACGGAGAAGATGAGGTCATCGGTGTTATCGTCCTGGCGGACTTCACCATCGACGGTCGTGACTAGCCGCGCGGCCTTGCCCGGGGCCCATTCATCAGTCGTGGTCAACCACGGTCCGAAGCCGGCGGTGCGGTAGAAGGATTTACCGGCGTGGAACTGCGTGGTGGCGCGCTGATAATCCCGCAGAGTGTAATCGTTCATAATGGCATAGCCGGCCACGTAATCCAGCGCATCTTTCGCACTCACCCGGTGCGCGCGGCGGCCCATGACTACGGCGAGCTCTCCTTCATAGTCCAGCTTCTTCGTGGCATAGTCCGGCACATAGACATCGTCGAAGGGCCCGGTCAGAGCCTCCGGGAACTTGATGAAGAGCGTGGGCTGTGTAGGCAGCTCGCGGCCCATCTCACGGGCATGCTTGGCGTAGTTGACGCCAACACAGATGATCTTTCCTGGGTTCGGGATGACGGGGGCGAGGTCGGCGTCGTCGAAAACCACGGGCTCACCGGAGAGCTGCGCAGCTTTGTACCAATCGGGGCTGGCGAGCAGTTCTCCTACGTCCTCATAATCCAGCTCGGTGCCCACGTTGGGGCCGTCAATACGGATAGCGCAGGTGCCAAAACTGGTGCGGAGGGTAGCGAGTTTCATGGCAGTTAGTCTAGCGCGCGAAGAATCTCATCGACCGCGTCGGCGCACATGATGGGGACCTCCTGCGCCTCCTGCTTGTTCCATGTTTTAAGCACAAATGCGGCTGGGTCCATGCGCCCGGGCGGGCGGCCGATGCCGACTGAAAGGCGCTGGTAGTCCTTGGTTCCCAGAGATTTCGTGGTGGAGCGCAGGCCGTTATGGCCGTGGTCCCCGCCGCCGAGGCGTCGCTTGATGGTGGCGAAGTCGAGCTCCAGCTCATCGTGGACAACGATGATGTGATCATGAGGAACGTTGAAGTATTGGGCGAGGGCCTTGATGGGTCCGCCCGACAGGTTCATAAAGCTGCGCGGCTTGGCGACGATCACCTTGGTGTCCCCACGCCGCGCTTCGGCGATATCGGTGTTTGTCTTCTTATGAACGGAAAAGGAAGCGAACAACTCGCGGGCTAGTTCATCAGCCACGTCAAAACCGATGTTGTGGCGGGTACCGGCGTACTTCGGGCCGGGGTTTCCTAGGCCAACGACGAGAAAGGGAGAAGAAGTCACGCTGCCCATTCTAAACAGCGTAGGGGCGAAAAACGGCGAACCGCGCCCGTCTCCCCGAATGCAGGGAAACGGACGCGGTGCGCTAGATAGGTGAGGGGGAGGGGAAGTTTACTCCTCGTCCTTCTTCTCCTCGGAAGCGGACTCGTCGGCGGACTCGCCGCCAGCCTCAGCGCCACCTTCCTCAGCAGCCTCAGCGGCAGCCTCGACGTCCTCATCAACCTCCGGCTCGGAGATGGAGACGATGACGGTGTCTTCCTCGGCAGCAAGGGTGGTGCCCTCCGGCAGGGAAACCTCGCCAGCGGTGACAACGGTGCCGTCCTCGAGGCCCTCGATGGACACGACGATCTCTTCCGGAATGTTGAGCACGTCTGCCTCGACGAGGAGGACGTCGGCATCCTGGATGGACATGAGGCCCGGAGCCGGCTCGCCCTTGAGGACAACCGGAACCTCGACCTCAACCTTCTCGCCACGCTTAATGGAGAGCAGGTCGATGTGGTCGATGTTGAAGGTCAGGACGTTCTGGTCAATGTGCTTGACCATGACCAGGTGCTGCTCGCCCTCGAGCTCCAGCTCGAACACGGCGTTGACGCCGTGGTTACGGACCAGTGCGGTCATTTCCAGGCGGTCAACGGCGAAGTGCAGAACGTCGACGGCGTGGCCGTAGACGACGCCCGGGATCTTGCCTGCAGCGCGCAGACGACGAGCGAAGCCCTTGCCGAACTCGGAACGGACTTCAGCCTTCAATACGGGGCGCTCAGAAGCCATAAGTAAATCTCCTTAAAGTATCGTTGTGCGGCAAGGACTGTTGTAGGACCATGTAGATACGACAAAAGCCTGCCGATGGACGTCTTGGACGAGTCATCGCAGGCTTAATACAAGATTCACTGCTTAACTTGTGCTATCGCGTCGATAACGGATTTCTCCCTCGCCGAGACGCACAAGATTTTAGCAGCAGCGTTGTCGCAGAACCAAATCTAGTGAGTCTCAAACAGAGTAGTCACGGAACCGTTCTCGAAGATCTCGTGGATGGTGCGAGCCAGCAGCGGGGCGATGGACAGGACCGTGAGGTTGTCCCAGCCCTCGGTGGACTGCGGCAGGGTATCGGTGGTGATGACCTCGACAGCACCGCACTCGGACAGGCGCTCGCGGGCCGGGTCGGAGAAGACACCGTGGGTACACGCAATAACCACGGATTTGGCGCCGGCTTCCTTGAGCACGCGGACAGCGCCCGCGATGGTGCCGCCGGTATCAATCATGTCATCGAGCAGGATGCAGTCCTTGCCCTCGACGTCACCGACGACGCGGTTGGACACCGTCTTGTTGGCCTCGGTAGTGGAGCGGGTCTTGTGAACGAAGGAGAGCGGGGCGTCGCCAAGCTCGTGCGCCCACTTTTCCGCCACCTTCACGCGGCCAGCATCGGGGGAGACCACAGCGAGGTTGTCCAGCGGGTACTTGGACTTGATGTAGTCCACCAAGATCGGCATCGCGTGCATGTGGTCGACCGGGCCATCGAAGAAGCCCTGAATCTGGTCGGTGTGCAGGTCCACGGACACGATGCGGTCGGCACCAGCAGCAGCCAGCAAGTCTGCCACCAGGCGGGCGGAAATAGGCTCGCGTCCCAGGTGCTTCTTGTCCTGGCGTGCGTATGGGTAGAAGGGCAGGATGGCGGTGATGCGCTTAGCGGAGCCGCGCTTGAGCGCGTCGATCATGATGAGCTGCTCCACCAACCACTTGTTGAGCGGCTGAGTGTGGGACTGCATCACGAAGCAGTCGGCACCACGGACGGACTCCTCGAAGCGAATGAAGATCTCACCGTTGGCGAAATCGCGCGCGGTGGTCGGAACCAGATCGGTCTTGAGCTCCTTGGCCACAGCCTCAGCCAACGCTGGGTGAGCGCGCCCAGTGAAGAGCATCATGTTCTTGCTGCTGCCGGTAACCTTGCCAGTCATAGGTAGATATCCCTTTACTTGTCGTTAGTTAGTGGTCTATTCGTCAGCCTCGGCGTCCTGTGCCTTGCCGGCGGCTTCTGCTGCCGGCGTGCCCGGACGCTTCTTTTGCACCCAACCTTCGATGTTGCGCTGCTTGCCGCCGGAGACCGCGAGCGCTCCCGCAGGAACGTCGTCCTTAATCACTGTACCCGCACCGGAGTAAGCGCCATCACCGACGGTGACGGGGGCGATGAACATGGTGTCCGAGCCGGTGCGCACGTGGCTGCCGATGGTGGTGTGGTGCTTGTTGACGCCGTCGTAGTTGACGAAGACGGAGGAAGCACCAATGTTGGAGTAATCACCCACGGTGGCGTCACCGATATACGTCAGGTGAGGCACCTTGGTGCCGCGGCCGATCTGTGCTTTCTTAGCCTCGACGAAGCCGCCCAGCTTGCCTTCTTCACCCACGATGACGCCGGGGCGGATGTAGGTAAACGGGCCAATCTGTGCGTTGCCGCCAATGACGGAGTCGAAGCCGTGCGTGCGCACCACATGTGCGCCTTCACCAACCTGCATGTTGGTCAGCGTGGTGTCGGGGCCGATTTCGGCGCCATCGGCGATGGTCGTGGCACCCCACAGCTGGGTGTTGGGGTGAATGGTGACGTCTTGGCCAATGGTCACGTTGACGCCGATCCAGGTGGTGTCGGGGTCAACGATGGTGGCGCCGCCGCGCATGGCTTCCTCAACCACGCGGCGGTTGAGCAGGCGGCCGGCTTGAGCTAATTGCACGCGGTCGTTGACGCCGGAGAGCTCCTCCGGATCGGCGGCGACGTGCGCACCAACGCGGTGGCCGTCTTCGCGGGCAATCTCCAAAACATCGGTGATGTAGAGCTCGCCCTGGGCGTTATCGGAGTTGAGCTTCGTCAAAGCGTCGCGAAGCACGGCACCGTCGAACGCGAAGACGCCGGAGTTGACCTCGCGCACCTTTCGTTGTTCCTCAGAGGCGTCCTTCTGCTCCACGATGGCGGTGACGGATCCATCCTCGGCGCGCAGCACGCGGCCGTAACCGGTGGGATCCTCCAGCGTCATGGACAGAACTGTTACGGCATTGCCCTCGCCGGTATGGGCCTCCTGCAGCTGGCGCAAAGTCTCCGGACGCAGAAGTGGAACGTCACCGTTAGTCACGATGACGGTTCCGTTAAAGTCCGGCAGAGCGCTCAAGCCGCACTGCACGGCGTGGCCGGTACCGTTCTGTTCCTCCTGGACCGCCTGGGATACTGCACAATCCAGTTCCTCGGCGATGGCATCGACAGCAGGGGAAACCTGGTCGCGCTGGTGGCCCACGACGACCACGAGGTGCTCCGGATTCAGACCGGCGGCTGCGTGGAGGGCGTGGCCGAGAAGTGACCTCCCGCCAATCTCATGCAACGTCTTTTGGGTTGAGGATTTCATGCGGGTACCTGCGCCTGCTGCCAGGACAATGGCGGCGCAGTCAGTTACTTCAGCCACGAGTGTGTGCTTCTCCTGTGATTGGGGGTCAGGACTTACTGTGTTTCATCATAACGCGTGCTGCCTACTTCCCGTGTGACACCTCCGGGAGCGCTCGGGCACGCCATGCGCCAATCAGGCCGATGCACGCTAAGAACAGAATGGCCGCCGAGGGGCCCGCGAGTGCAATGACGGCGGAGATACCGCCAACGACGAGGAGGATGACGCCCATCATGGTGTTTGCAGCCCCGACGTAGCGGGTGCGCTTATCCTCACCAGCCATGTCCACCACATAAGTCTTGCGCGCCACGCGGATGGCGGCGTGCGCCAAATTGACCAGGAAAAATCCGAGGGGAAGCGCCCACATGCTCACAGCCGTCGGCGCCCACGCGGCACAGGCCACGATGGCCAGCAAGATGATCGCCGCGGCACCCGCAGCCCAGGACATGACCAGGCGGGAGGACTTATCGGACAACACACCGGAAACCCGGCCGCCGACGAGACTGGCTAAGCCCGAAGCCAGGACGAAGCCGCCGAGCCCACTGAGCGCCTGCGAGCCGATGTTCTGCGAAAGCACCACGATGAAGGATGTGGACAAGGCGGAGACCAGCAGCAGGGCGCGGACGTTAACGAAGCCACGGAAGCGGGCATCCTGGGTGTATAGCTGCCACGTGTCCTTCCACCAGCTGCGGTTTATCCCCTTCTGGCCGGAGCTTTCCGGCACAGGCTCCTCGATGCTGCGAAAAACCGCCGCCGCTAGAAACCACGTGGCCGCGCCGATGGCCAGCAACACCGCCAAGCCCCAGCGCGGGAGTTCGCCCAGAACGGCGAGGACGCCACCGGTAATCAGGGTGACCGCCCCGCCGAGCTGCGTGGCCCGTCCGGTCACCACGCCGCGGCGCCCCTTGGAGATGGTGCGGCCCTGGACGTCCTTGCCGGTGAGCGAACACAGCGCGCGTAGCACAGCGAGAACAGCAAGCGCGAGGCAGACAATGAGGCCGAGGAGGGGGCCGCGAACAAGCACAGCAGCCGCCGCGATAATCGCCGCGCACACACCCTGACCCACCGAGCCCAGCACCCACAGGCGCTTGCGGGCGGGATGGGACACCACCCACGGGGTCAGGGCCGCCTGCGGGAGCATGGAGCCGGACTCGCGCAAGGGGACCAGTAGGCCCGTGAAGAAGCCCGGCACCCCGGCCGCACTGAACAGCCAGGGGAGGACGGTCTTGCCGGAGAGCAATTGATCGCCCACGCCCTGCAGGCCATTCGACCACACGAAGCGGCGGGCGTTGGCGGATTCCTGGGAGGGTGACGAGCTCTGAGTCATGACTGTGATCTTAAGCCCGGCTCGACCTTATCCGGGCCCTAAGGTTTGCCTGATCTCTATCCTGGAAAACATGTCTATCTCCGCTCGTCCCACAGTGTCCCGCCGTGTCTTCGTCCAAGGCTCCGTGCTCACCATCGCCGGTGCCGCCGTAATGGGGTTGAGCTCATGCTCTGCATCGTCCTCGAAGAATCAGCCGGAGCCACAGGGCTACGACGGTGAGCCGCGCGCCCTGCCCATCCCGTCTGTGGACGAGGGCGAAGTTATTGACGGAACGCGAGTATTCAAGCTCACCGCACAGGACGGATACTCGGAGGTCCTCCCCGGCAACGACCGCACCAGGACATGGGGTTTCAACGGTCCCTTCTTAGGCCCCACCCTGCGCGCCCGGCGCGGGGAGAAGGTCCGCGCGGAAATTACGAACAACCTCATTGAGATGACCACGGTGCACTGGCATGGCATGAAGCTGCCTGCCTACTCGGATGGCGGCCCGCACTCGCCGATTGAGGTGGGCAAGACCTGGAAACCCGAATGGGAGATCGCCCAGCCGGCCGCCACGCTGTGGTATCACCCGCACCCGCACATGGCCACGGCTACGCATGCCTACCGTGGGCTGGCGGGGATGTTCCTGATTGATGACGACGTGGCCTCAGATCTTGATCTACCCCAGGACTACGGCGTGGATGATATCCCGGTGGTCATCATGGACGCGAAGTTCACCGACGATGGACAGATCGATGAGAAAAGCGATAACACCCTGGGTCTTCTGGGTACCACGCCTCTGGTCAACGGCATTACCAACGCGCGCTTCGACGCCATCACGCGCCGGGTTCGCCTGCGGCTGCTCAACGGTGCCTCGATGCGCTTCTACACACTGGAGCTGAGTAACGGCCCCTTCCACGTCATCGCCACGGACACCGGGCTTCTCGACGCCCCCGTGGAAGTCGACTCCCTCCTCTTCGGCCCGGGTGAGCGTGCCGAAATCATCGTGGATTTGGAGCCCGGCGAGGAAGTACAGCTGCGCTCGGTGCCGCGCAAGGATAACTTTGGGGTGCCCAAGGACAAGGATGCGGCTGACTTCGGCTTCCAGGATTCCTTTGACATTCTCACCATCTCCGGGCCTGCGGAGTCCGCGCCGGAGCCATCGACCCTGCCGGCAACGCTTGACCCGGCCGCGGCGAAGACCCCATCAACGGATGGGCTTGAAGAGCGTGAGTTCGTGCTCAACACTTTCATGATTAATGGTGAGCAGATGGACATGGCGCGGGTGGATACCGTCATTGATCATGACGCCCCGGAGATCTGGACCGTGACCAATGAGAACTCTGATTGGCCGCACAACTTCCACATCCACAACGCCCGCTTCAAGGTTCTTGACTGGGACGGCGACGAAAAGATGAATGTCTTCAACTCCGGCTGGAAAGACATTGTCAACCTTCCGCCGAAGGTCACCGCGCGCCTGCTGGTGGAGTTCGGACACTTCCCGGACAAGACCATCCCGTACATGTACCACTGCCACATGTTGCTGCATGAGGACGAGGGAATGATGGGCCAGTATGTCATGGTCAACAAGGGTGAAAAACCCGACGTGCGCGTGAAACCAGCCGCCTTAGTATTCGATCAAACCGCCACCACGCACTCCGCCCACGCCGGCCAGGTGGTGGACTCCTCCCGCAGCCCCTATGCGACGCCGGAGGCGAAGGGCTAACCCTTCACGATGCTCTCGTAGGCACGGCCCGCTAGCGCCGAGCTGTGCCAGCGGCGGAAGAGGTTGGATGGACGGTTGCGCATCAAGGTGACCGCGAATTTACGTGCGTCAGAGATGACTTCAGGATTTAGAGCGTTGAAGGTTTCCTCTAGTTGGCCGATGGGGTAGTAGAACGCTTCGGTCGAGGTCACTTCGTATTCATGACGCATGACCAAATGACAGGGCGAGTTGCTGATCCAGATGGCGTCAGGCTCTGCGTCCCAATCGACGTTTTCACTGGGAAGCAAATTGAAAAATCCAGTGCCTAGAGCAAAACTGTCGCGGAATTCTGGTTCTAGTTCTGGAATGTAATCGAGAATGCTGTTTCGTGGAAACACTAAAAATTCGAGTATCCCAGTGTTGAGAGTGGCGTAGCGGCCACCTGCGGTCGAGGGATAATCAGACAGAGTCCAGTAAGTTTTCTCTGTTTCTGGCGCGACAGGGATGATGTGCTCGAGGGCAAAGGCGATGTCCTTGATGACTGCTTGCGCAACTTCAGGAGGTGCGTTCTTTTCCAGTTTTGTTGGTCCCGATACTTCGGCAGCTCGGACAAAAGCAGCGCGGTCAGATGGTGAGGGCTCCCAGTCCCCAAGTACCCAATGCTTTTGCTCAGTGACGGTAACCACGGAATCGAAAGGACTGGGGCCTTCGGAGGCTAATACACCGCTGCGATTCCTGAGTAACACTCCCGCATCGAGCTGGTGCTGGATCATTTGTTTTTCAAGGATGTCCAGCTCCAAAGGTGGTGCGGGCGCAAATGATAGCGCTACGACATCGCCCCAGGATTCATGATGCTTGGATCCATGGGTGTGGTTTCTGAACCGTTTGACGACGTCAATGGTTTGGCCCACATACTTGGTGCCGTCGTCGAACTCGATGACGTAGATTCCGCACCGCTCATTGGCGGGGAAGATAGGACCGATGGGTGTGTTTGAGTCAAGCTCCAAGCGCTTGAAGTTGAGGGGAGAAACCATGGTGTCAACGTAGACGATGCGTTGGCTTAGCGTCTGGGGATTGGGCGTTCCAGATAAAGGAAAGCCCCGCTGACGCGGGGAAGTGATGGCGTTAAACATCAGCAAGGGCTCATCCCAGCAGTGCAGGGAAGTGAAGCAGCCCGTCATGAAGCCTACATCGCGAGTTTTAAAGAACAATTTTTCCTAAACTCAGAACTTGCTCATGTTAAAAAGCTATGATCATTGTGAATAGCTTCTTCATAAGGGGTGAACATGACAAAGACTGCTGGACCGGGGCCAATCTACAGTTCAATTCCGGCCCGGACTCGTGACTTCTGCCTTAGGGCTGATGGCTGGGCGCGCGAGCGTAGTCCGCAAGCTCAGAGTTTGTGGGCGAAGTCCGGTAATGACACGGATTTCTTGACGCTACCGCAGCACATGGTGGACTCGGCATGCGCTGCGTCTTTTGTGTTTCACTCTTGGTTGGCAACTTCCGTGAAGCAATTTCTTTCAAATGAGCTAGGGCTCGATGAGTTTGGGGTCGAGGCTCTGTATGTTTGGCTTGCTGGGGTACACGATGTAGGAAAAGCATCACGCTCGTTCCAGCGTCTACTTCTGGAGAGCGATAAAGCGTATCTCGTGCATGCCGTCTCAGATGCGGGTTTAGATATTGATCTGAGCGTTGATGAGGCTAACTTTGACAAGCTTCCGCATGGCGTTGTGTCAGGAGAGGTTCTATCTCAGTGGCTATGTACACGAGGTGTTCGCCTCCCAAAAGCTAACGCATTGGCGGCAGTGGCTAACGCTCACCACGGCATTGCGAATAAACCCTCGAGGCAGGTGCGTGAACTCATTGAGGATTACCCCGATCAATGGAAGCGCGTGCACAAAGAATTACTCGACGCGATGACGGATCTCTGTGGTGCTGACTCGGTGATTGAGAAGGTTTGTCGTGGAGACAAGCTGCATCAAGGCGTGGCGGAAATTCTCACTGGGCTCGTGGTGATGGCGGACTGGATGGCTTCAAATGAGAACGCGTTTACGCTGCACGTGAGTGGAACGCAGCTTGAGCGGGTCGAGGCAGCTGCCGCAACTATCGACGTAACGACGCCCTGGGAACCTGAAAGAGGGGACTGGCGGGATATTGACGCTCACTTTCGGCGCTCGTTTGACTGGCCGGAGGAGTACTGCGCTCGGCCGGTGCAGCGTGCAGTCGTCGAGGCAGCGCAACAGCTGGAAGGGCCAGCACTTGTTGTCATTGAGGCCGAAACTGGAGTTGGAAAGACTGAAGCAGCCCTTGCTGCTGCAGAAATCCTGGGGGCTAACAGTGCAGCGCAAGGAGTTTTCTTCGCGGCGCCGACCATGGCAACGGCTAATGGGTTGTTGGAGCGCACTATTGAATGGGCCTCGAACAATAGCGTTGACTCGGTGAGGAGCATGTACCTTGCGCACTCCAAGAACGATCTTTCGGAGCCGTACCGGCAGCTGAAATTCTCGCAAATTGGCAAGGACTCCGGCGAAGGCGGCGGAGTTATTGCGTCACAATGGATGTCTGGACGCCGTCTGGGGCTGTTGTCCAATTTTGTGGTCGGCACTGTGGACCAAGTCTTGATGATGGCGCTTCAGCAGCGCTTCCACATGCTGCGGCACGTGGGTCTGGCGGGGAAGGTCATCATCTTTGACGAGGTGCATTCTTTCGACGTCTACACCAGTGACTACCTCCAAAGAACCATTGAGTGGCTTGGTTATTACGGTGCCAGCGTCATTCTCATGTCAGCGACGCTTCCGCCAGATAAGCGACGTTCACTGGTACAGGCATACTCCAGCGCACCCTGGCCTGATGAAGAACCTACTGGGTATCCACTGCTTACGCTTGCAACTAGGGATTCCGTGGAGTTTCATTCGGTGCCGCCAACGCCAACGAACTTAGAAGCACGCATTGAGTACCTAGACGATGACGCGGAGAAGCTCGTAAGCTTCGCGGATTATTACCTCAATGAAGGCGGCTGCGCACTCATCATCTGCAACACGATTGCCCGCGCACAAGAGGCATATCGCGTTTTAGAAGGCGTTTACGGCGACGAAGTACAGCTACACCATGCAGGCTTCGTTGCGTGGGAGCGCGTAGCGAAGGAAGATGGCCTTCGCGAGGAACTCGGACCTGATTCTCACCGGGGAAGTGGGCGTCCGCAGCGCAAGATTGTGATCGCAACCCAAGTGGCGGAGCAAAGCCTCGATATTGATGCTGATGTTCTTGTCACGGATATCGCACCGATGGATCTCATTATCCAGCGCATCGGACGTTTGCATCGCCATGCGCGTCCAGCCACTGATCGACCGGAGAAGCTACAACAGCCACGGGTGATGATTCGAGGACTCCTTAAGCACGAACCCGTCCCTGAGTTTGATTCGGGAGCGGAGTTTATCTACGGCCAAACCCTGCTCCTATCGACGTATGCGATGCTTCCAGAACTCTTTCGACGCCCCGACGATATTGAAGGACTTGTCCGAGCAGCATATGACAAGAGCTTTATGCCGCCGGAGGAGTGGGAAGAGGCGTGGGAGAACGCAAAAAATGACAGCGATTCGACCGAAGATAGAGCTCATACTCGATCATCGACGCATCAGCTGCCGCGCCCGTGGCCCCGCGTCAAATACCACGATCTTTTCCAACAACTCATTAGCGATGACGCAGCATCGGGAGATGAACGCGGAGCTGCTCAAGTCCGAGATGCTGAACCTTCGGTGGAAGTCATTCCAATTAGGAGCACTGAATACGGCTATCAGCCGTGGGGCTTTGAGGAAGAAGTACTTGATGGCACCGAGCTGTCCTACAACGTTGCGTTCCATTTGGCTTCGAGCACGGTCCGTCTACCGACTCGTTTGACGAGGTGGGAATCTGATTTTGAGGCGGTCGTCAGCACTTTGGAAGAAGCTACGCCGGCACAATGGCGTTCGCATTTCCTTCTAAGGGGACAACTGGCATTGCTGCTCGACGATTCTGACACCGCACAGCTTGGGCGGTTTACCGTGACTTATTCCTCCGAGCTGGGTATCGAAATTCTTAGCGATGGAGGAGAGTGAATGTCCGTCGCCCTTTGTACTCTGAGGGCACCTCCTCTCAGAGGCTCCTCTACGAGAATCAACAACCCACAACAAGACAAAGAAAGGAGGCGAAAGAAGAATGACTGACACCTCAACGTTTAACCTTCTCGATGAGCCATGGATCAAGTGCATGGATGGTACCAACCAGCCTGTAACCCTGAGCATCCGCGATATCTTTTCTGGCCGCGGTGACGCTTACAAAGTCGTTGGTGACTCACCAACTCAGGACTACGCGGTGCTTCGTGTGCTGCTGGCCATTTTTTGGCGGGCGCATGCTCTAGATCTTGTGGAAAGTTACGCGGGCAATAATTGGGAAGACTTTGATTGGCCGGAATGGTTCGATGATCTGCGTGATCAGCTTGTAAACGAGAAGCGTGATGACGCGGTCCTTGACTACCTTGATGGCCTTGAAGATCGGTTCGATCTTCTTTCACCGATTGCTCCCTTCATGCAAGTCGCGGACTTGCATACGAAGTCAGGAGCCACAAAACCTGTAGCCTTCATTGTTCCGGAAGCTGCTGATGACTTCTTCACCATGCGTACAGCGGAAGGACGAGAATCTCTCGCTCTCGATGAGGCCGCTAGATGGCTGATCCATGCGCAGGCATTCGATTACTCGGGAATCAAGTCGGGTGCGGAAGGAGATCCCCGCGTTAAAGGCGGACGAGGCTACCCCATCGGAACTGGTTGGACCGGACGCACTGGCGGCACGATTGTCCTAGGCGAAGGTGGGATTCTTGAGACTCTGATTCTCAATACCCCGCCGTCAGCGGTCTTGGATTCCCAAGAGGGAGGAGCTGTGAGCGCGGATATTCCCGTCTGGGAACGTGAACCCGACACCGCAGCGCAGCGACCGGGATCAAGCGATGACATAGGCGCCGTCCCACACGGTGCGGTCGATCTTGCGACCTGGCAGGCACGGCGTATTCGCCTCTTCTTTGAAGGCGACCGCGCGGTTCAAGTATTGGTCTCGAACGGCGACCGTATTCCAGATGCAGGAAAGAACGTCATGGGCGATCCCATGACCCCTTACCGCTACAGTCCGAATCAATCGAAGAAGGGGACACCTGCATATTATGCTCGCCCCTATGACCCGACTCGGACAATGTGGCGAGCACTCGATGCACTGATCGCATTGGAGGATGACCCCGGATTCGATAGTGGCAAGAACAAAGCTCCGAAGCGACCGAGAAATCTCTCCAACCTGGCGGCTCTCGAAGCGGATGGGTACTTGAACAAGAGCCTTCTCGATCTCGCATTGGTGTCGATGGAGTACGGCCCGCAGGAGTCGTCCGTGGCCTCGACGTTTATCGCCACGATAGGTTTGCCACTCGTCGTACTGCGTGCCGATGAAACTGGACGCAAGGTGCGCAATGCCGTACGTACCTCCGCTGAGAAAACTGGCAAAGCTGCAATCAGCCTCGGCTGGTTTGCCGGTCAGTTGCTCGTCGCCGCTGGCGGTGACTATGAATTCGGAAGCAGTACTGCTGACCGTTTCTATGCTCGTCTTGAACCGCTCTTCCTGACATGGATGGCAGGGTTGAGCTCTGACAACGCTGAGGAATGGCAGATTGATTGGCAAAAGCAGGTCCGCGAACAGGTGCTTCGTGATGCCCGCGAACTTCTTCGTGGTGCTGGAACAAAGGCCATCGTGGGCAGAGAAGTCGACGCCGGAGACAGCGGCAAGGGACGAATAGTTTCAGCCGGCTCGCTCTACCGACAACTGCATCGAAGGCTCGATAAAGACCTACCGTTGACGGCTTCTCTCACCATCCCAGACACAGGTGCCTTTGGAAACTCACACGAGGATGACTCCGATGACTAACACTTCAACTAGCACTGATTACCCGAGCACGTCGTCAAGGCCAACCTTGCGCCAAGCAGTTGCTCGGACTGCGAACGACCTTCAGTTTGCTATCTTGCGCTCGCCAAACCATTCGCAAAGCGCACAGGCACGTGCAACGCTTGCGAGACTTCGCAAGTATGCTTCCGTGCCCCTCAACGACCAACCTCTAGCTCTAGAGGAAGTCCTGCTGAGCCTTCATTCGCCTCTTAGCGAGAAGGAACTCGGCAGAGGAAACGCTCCTTCAGCGTCGGAGTCTGCAGCATTTCATGCCCTCGTCATGTTTGGCATTCACATGCAAAGTGCGACGACTGACGCCCACGTTGAAGGTCAAAGCTTTGCCCATGCATGTGGCCGCTTCTTTGCACAGAGCGAATCGCAGTCCACAAAGCCCCGCTTCGATGCCATGCTCGTTTCACGCGATGAAGCATCTCGATTGATCCATATCCGCTCGCTCATCACGCTGCTTCGCGGCGCAAAGATTGGCTTTGACTATGGGCAATTTGCACAAGACCTCAGAATTCTCAGCGCTCGGACCTCCACCCAAGCTGATCAGAATCGCCGCCAAGGGGTTCTTTTGAGATGGGGGCGTGACTTTGCCGCTGGTGCTTTTGTCAAGAGCACGAAAGCTACTGAATCCTAAACAACAATCTTGAACTGAAAGGAAAAGTTCACCATGTCCCTTGTTATTGATATCCACGCACTACAAACCCTGCCGCCGTCTCTGATCAACCGAGACGATACGGGTGCTCCCAAGTCCGCAATTTTTGGTGGGGTCCCGCGCCAGCGCGTGTCCTCACAATCCTGGAAGCGCGCAATTCGAAACTACTTTGAAAAGAACGTCGACCCTGAGTTCGTGGGGGACCGCTCAAAGCGCTTGCCAGAGAAGATCGCGAAACTCGTTGAGAACCACGATGGCTGGGATTCTGAGCGCGCTATCAAGCAGGTTTCTGATCTTTTCAAGGCCGCAGGTATTTCGACCGAAGTCGATAGCAAGCGGATCAAGGAACTAGAAAAGTCCGACGCCGAGGACAAAGAGGAGCTCATTAAGGAAGCTAGCTATCCGCGGACTAAGTACCTCATCTTCTTGAGCCCGCAGCAGATTGATCGCGCAGTTCGAGCGATCGTCGATGCTGACGGAGAGAAGATCAAAAAGGCTGAGGCTAAAGAGATCCTCGATACGCAGCATTCTGTCGATATGGCGATGTTTGGTCGTATGATTGCTGATGACGCTGCCTTCAATGTTGATGCCGCAGTGCAGGTAGCTCATGCATTGGGTATCCATAGCAGCGCTCCAGAATTCGACTATTTCACTGCGGTCGATGATCTCGCAGAAGATGGTGAAGAGACGGGTGCTGGGATGATCGGCACGGTCCAAATGATGTCCTCCACCCTGTACCGGTTTGCCACCGTGAATGTAGCGGGCCTTAAGGAGAATCTCGACTCCGAAGAGAACGCAAAGCAGGCTGCGGTTCAGTTCGTCGACGCGTTCATTAAATCCATGCCCACCGGCAAGATCAATACTTTTGCCAACCACACGCTGCCTGAGCTGGTCTATGTCACAGTGCGCGATACCCGTCCGGTCAGCCTTGTGACGGCGTTTGAAGAGCCTGTCCAAGCCACCGACGACAAGAACCTGCGCTTAGCAGGTGCCGAAGCTCTGGCAAAGGAAGAAAAGGAGTTTGAGGAGAACTACGGTCTGAAGCCATTGGCTGCATTCGCGGTTGGTGTCAGCGAAGCGCGAGCACCGTTCGCTGACATCGCTGAGACCGTAACTTTGCCCGAACTAGCGGACCGTCTTGCCGCAGCGTTGAATTCCTCCCAATCCTAGTGAAGGGAGTCACCTCATGACATCGAGCTTATTACTGTTGCTCAAGGCCCCCTTGCAGTCTTGGGGCAATGATTCGCGCTATGCGACGCGAACAACCTCGCAGATACCATCGAAATCCGGAGTGCTCGGTATGCTTGCCGCTGCGGAAGGTCGCCGGCGGACCGACGACATTGAGGACCTCGCCCGTCTTACTTTCGCTGTGCGGGTTGACCAGTCCGGTAGTCTGCTGCGTGATTACCAGACCGCACAGAATTGGCAGCGGAATCCAAATGCATCCGCAAAATTGATTACGCGCTATTTCCTCTCTGATGCTGCCTTTGTTGCCGCCATCGAGGCAGAGGACCGCGGTTTGCTTGAAGGTTTGGCTGAGGCGCTGAACAAACCTGCATTCCCCATTTTCTTGGGACGACGTTCATGTCCGGCACCGCCAAATTTGGTGCAGGGAATCGACGGCAAACCCGCGGTTGAGTCGCTTCAAGCGCACTCTACGTGGCATGCCACAAAGGAGTACATGAAGACCTGTGGAGAGAAGGTAGCCCTGCCGATTTATCGCGATGCAAAGCCAGGTGAACTCGGGGAGTCGTTGCAAGACGTGCCCGTGTCGTTCGATCCGAGGCGCCGAAAGTACTCCTGGCGCACGGTTGTTCAACGTGAGCGCGCCATGGTTGATAATCCCTTGGACGCATCGCAGCTGCGGCCGGACCCATTTATGGAAGCGGTGATGAACGCGTGACCACGCTAACTAAGATCCTGATCAACCCTCAGTTGCGTCAAGGGCGGAAGCTCCTTACGAATCCACATGCCATGCATGCGGCAGTTAGTGCAGCTTTTCCGCCGGACATCGATACCGATGAAGCACGGTTGTTATGGCGGATTGATCGAAATAGTCACGAAAACGCTCTTTACATTGTTGGCCCCGAGAAACCGACGGCGTCTGGAATCGTAGAGCAGGCTGGCTATGACACACGGCCCGCCCAGTCCCTTGATTACACTCGCCTTCTGGGGTCCTTGCAGAAGGGGCAGCACTGGAGGTTTGAGCTGCTTGCAAACCCAACCTATTCTCAGTCCAACAACGGAAAACGTGGCAAAGTTAAAGCCCACGTTTCAGTGGAGCATCAGCTTGAGTGGCTCTATTCTCGGGCGGAAAAGGCTGGTTTTGCGTTGGCTCCGCGTGCCAATGACACGGTGCCTGCGGAAGAACGAGCACGTTGGTCGGTAGAAGATGAAACAGCCATCGTGGAGAGGCGGACCCTTGATTTCCGCAAAGGTGGGAACCGACGCCACATCCGCATTGTAACGGCCCGCTATCGTGGCACCCTGGAGGTCACAGATTCTGCGCTCCTCCGCTCCACTCTTACTCACGGTATAGGGCGTGCTCGTGGTTATGGTTGTGGTCTGATGACGTTGGCGGCAGTTTCTTAATGGCTACGCCACATGAGGTCCCTATCGCACGCCAGGCTTTGGCGCGCGTAGGGGACCGGATCAGTTTTCTTTACGCCGAACGCTGTGTAGTGAATCGTGATGGCAATTCGCTCACGATAATGGACCAACGGGGCATTGCTCATCTTCCAGCTACCCAAATCGCAGCTCTTCTATTGGGGCCGGGGACAAAGATTACCTATGCTGCGATGGCCCTGCTTGGCGACGCCGGCGTAAGCACCGTCTGGGTAGGAGAGCGCGGTGTGCGGTACTACGCACACGGCCGTCCGCCAGCAAAATCAAGCCGCATGGCAGAAATCCAAGCGGAGGTAGTCACTCACCAACGCAAGAGATTGAATTGTGCACGCCGCATGTATGCCATGCGCTTTCCAGGTGAGGATGTGTCGGGTTTGACCATGGCACAACTACGCGGCCGAGAAGGCGCGAGGATGAAGAAGGTCTATGAAGCGGAATCGAAACGAACCGGAGTCTATTGGAATCGGCGCTCCTATGATCCAAATGATTTTGAATCCTCTGACTCGATTAATCAGGCACTGACTGCTGCAAGTGCAGCACTTTACGGAGTAGCTCACGCTGTCATCACTGCTTTAGGATTCGTTCCCGCTTTAGGCGTTGTTCACACGGGAACTGACCGCGCCTTTGTTTATGACATAGCTGATTTGTACAAGGTAGAGATTTCAATTCCCGCTGCTTTTGATACTGTCGCGGCTGCCAAAGGAAAGCCAACCGTAGAAGTTCGCCGTCACATTCGTGACTACGTTGTTTCACATAGACTCATGCCGCGCATGGTCAAAGACCTTAAGTCGCTGTTCGATATCCCTGATGATGAGCTTGTTAGTGATGTCGAACTCATGCTGTGGAGTGAACTCGAAGTCATTGCTTCAGGAGTGAATTGGGCCGAAGAGGAGACACTTTCGTGATCGTTCTTGTCGTAACTGCATGCCCCGCTGGGCTTCGGGGTGACTTATCAAAATGGCTGATTGAACTAACGCCGGGTGTCTTTGTCGGCCGCCCTTCCGCACGAATTCGTGACTTGTTGTGGGAGCGAACCGTTGAACTGTGTAAGGACGGTAGAGCATTACTGGTCTATTCGGCAGCAAACGAACAGGGTTTAGAATTCCGGACTCACCGGCATCATTGGCAACCACAAGACTTTGATGGTGTCACGCTCATGGTTCGTCCTGCTCCTGGAAGCAAGAAAGTTCAAAACAGGACTGGTTGGTCACAAGCCCGACGGATTCGTTCGGCATACCAGAAACAGAAACGAAAATAGCTGAGGAACTCTAGACAGGTTCTGTGTCTCTTCCGAGAAGAAGCCGTATGTAAACTGAGGGTTCGGCTCCTTTATACGCTGCTCAGCAAGTGTGCTCCCCGCGTGAGCGGGGATGAGCCGGAAAATTGACCGTGGCTACTAATCGACCTCCTGTGCTCCCCGCGTGAGCGGGGATGAGCCGTCTGGTGCGAGTAGGTTAAGTTCGTTTAGCAGGTGCTCCCCGCGTGAGCGGGGATGAGCCCCAAAGCAGCAAATAACGAATGGCAAGACCCCTGTGCTCCCCGCGTGAGCGGGGATGAGCCGAAATCCTTCGCCACGTAGGGCCTAACTTCGACGTGCTCCCCGCGTGAGCGGGGATGAGCCCTCGCCGTGGCTAATCCCGGCCAGTGAGCTCACGTGCTCCCCGCGTGAGCGGGGATGAGCCCGCAACCTTGTCGGCTACGCGCTCACCAATGCGGTGCTCCCCGCGTGAGCGGGGATGAGCC
>NZ_KV805193.1:125341-125675 GCF_001811565.1 Corynebacterium sp. HMSC078A10
GGTGCTCCCCGCGTGAGCGGGGATGAGCCCTGATGGGGATGTGTTCTTTGAGCGTGAGATTAGTGCTCCCCGCGTGAGCGGGGATGAGCCCCTATTTACCTGTAAGCCTGGGGAGTCTAAAACGTGCTCCCCGCGTGAGCGGGGATGAGCCGGCAGCCCGCGCCGCGATAGACAGACTGGTTCAGTGCTCCCCGCGTGAGCGGGGATGAGCCCACCCCCACCGCCCACTCCACACGAGCATCGCCGTGCTCCCCGCGTGAGCGGGGATGAGCCCCATTGGCCTTCGTCGGTCACAACCTGGTCAATGTGCTCCCCGCGTGAGCGGGGATGAGCC
>NZ_KV805193.1:125775-126234 GCF_001811565.1 Corynebacterium sp. HMSC078A10
GTGCTCCCCGCGTGAGCGGGGATGAGCCGGCAACGAGGGCCAGGCCCACGGTAGCGACGATGTGCTCCCCGCGTGAGCGGGGATGAGCCTTTGTTTGGCAGCTTTCACAGACTCCCATCCAAGTGCTCCCCGCGTGAGCGGGGATGAGCCGTGCGCGCCCCAGTCCTTGACAGTCATGACGTCGTGCTCCCCGCGTGAGCGGGGATGAGCCCCTCGGCCATGGTGGGGCGCGGTTTGGGAGGCAGTGCTCCCCGCGTGAGCGGGGATGAGCCCATGGGCCTGGCTGGTACGGCGTCGAGGAGCCGGTGCTCCCCGCGTGAGCGGGGATGAGCCGTACAAGGTTGCGGTGGCGTGCTCAGCAATCGAGTGCTCCCCGCGTGAGCGGGGATGAGCCGACGGAAGCTACTCGTACTACGGGTGCGGAGAGGTGCTCCCCGCGTGAGCGGGGATGAGCCCTGG
>NZ_KV805193.1:126334-126969 GCF_001811565.1 Corynebacterium sp. HMSC078A10
GCTCCCCGCGTGAGCGGGGATGAGCCCTGGAACGCGTTACCGCTTAACGTGCGCCGCGTGTGCTCCCCGCGTGAGCGGGGATGAGCCCGAATACGCATCGCTCACAGTCATGTGGTCATCGTGCTCCCCGCGTGAGCGGGGATGAGCCGTTTGGCGAGGGTGAGGGCAAAGCCCGCCGCTGGTGCTCCCCGCGTGAGCGGGGATGAGCCCTACTCGGATACGAATGGAAATGACATGACTGAGTGCTCCCCGCGTGAGCGGGGATGAGCCCGTTCTGCTGCGCCTGCTGCGCCGTGGGCTGCGGTGCTCCCCGCGTGAGCGGGGATGAGCCCTGCTGATTGGTTTCGGACGCGATGCGCGCAAGGTGCTCCCCGCGTGAGCGGGGATGAGCCGACGCCGAGCACGATATACGGAATCATGTCGGCGTGCTCCCCGCGTGAGCGGGGATGAGCCCCACTGTGAGAATTTTTCACGCAAAGTCATTGAGTGCTCCCCGCGTGAGCGGGGATGAGCCCCCGGAAGACCTACAAGCCGAAGCGGCGCAGCTGTGCTCCCCGCGTGAGCGGGGATGAGCCCCGGCATCCTCCTAGGTATCGGGGATGACAATAGTGCTCCCCGCGTGAGCGGGGATGAGC
>NZ_KV805193.1:127069-127649 GCF_001811565.1 Corynebacterium sp. HMSC078A10
GTGCTCCCCGCGTGAGCGGGGATGAGCCCCAATGAGCACACCAACCCGCCAAGAAATCATCGTGCTCCCCGCGTGAGCGGGGATGAGCCCTCTTCATCCTCGGCCTCAGGCCACAGGTCGGTCGTGCTCCCCGGGTGAGCGGGGATGAGCCCAAACTCGCCGCCCCCGTAAGAGCCGATCTTCCGTGCTCCCCGCGTGAGCGGGGATGAGCCGCAAAGTCCAGAGCATTCGGCGCGCCACCAATAGTGCTCCCCGCGTGAGCGGGGATGAGCCCCAGGCTAGCCCTGGGTTGATGTCTTGGGCGACGTGCTCCCCGCGTGAGCGGGGATGAGCCCCAGAACCCTGTGCAGTGGGCGCACCTCGCCGCGTGCTCCCCGCGTGAGCGGGGATGAGCCCGGCGGATGGATCATGGGGCGCTTTACGGACCTGTGCTCCCCGCGTGAGCGGGGATGAGCCCTGGAAGCGCCACCAATCTAAGAACGCTCGGATGTGCTCCCCGCGTGAGCGGGGATGAGCCCGAGTTTGATCCCGCCAGCGGCTCCTCCAGAAGGTGCTCCCCGCGTGAGCGGGGATGAGCCCC
>NZ_KV805193.1:127749-185882 GCF_001811565.1 Corynebacterium sp. HMSC078A10
TGCTCCCCGCGTGAGCGGGGATGAGCCCCACTCGGGGGCGTCTGCGAGGTACACGGGTAACGTGCTCCCCGCGTGAGCGGGGATGAGCCGCTGCGCAGCACGTAGGGGTTACTACATTTGCGGTGCTCCCCGCGTGTGCGGGGATGAGCCCAACTAGGCCCGCGCCCTCACACCACTCGCTAAGTGCTCCCCACCTGACCGCGGAAGCGCTAGGACGACTACAGTTTGCTATAGTCGGATCTACTGTCGGGACGGCGTCCGTGCAGTTGTCGGAGAGTACGCCCCACGCACGTGGGGATAGCTCGTCTCGGGTCACTGACTTCGGGTCAAGCAACATGTATGCCCCACGCATGTGGGGATAACCTAGGTAGCGCTCACCACGTAAACAGGTATGAGTTTGTATAGACCGTTGGAAGCGTTGTGTCCAACGTGGAGTCGAGCGAGTTTCCCAGTCGTTGTTGTTTTCGATATGGCGTGCACTCCGTTGCAGAATTTCGCGCTTTTCTTCGCTGGAGTTTCAACACTGTCCTAATTTCGTAGTTTTTCTTTTCATGAGAAAACTAGGTCTTCTCCTTTCGCAGTACGCTAGGGTCAGTATCTGTGATTCAGGACGTCGACCCGCTCATCCATTCCCTGTACCAGGTCTTTGATCTCATCGGTGTGGTACTCAACGGCATTATCGGTGGCACGATTGCACGCCGTAGGGAATTCGACATTATTGGCTTCGTCTTTCTGGCGCTCTTTTCGGCGCTGGCTGGCGGCATGATCCGTGACATGCTGATCGCCAGCGGTCCGGCTGCGGCTATCTCTGATCCGCTGTATCTCACGCTGGCGTGTGTGGGCGCGCTCATTGCTTTCTTGACGGACCTGAAGGGCAAGGCCTGGGAAATCTTCCTCGAGCACGCGGATGCTGTCATCTTGGGCGTATGGTGCACGACTGGATGCGTGAAGGCGCTGACCCATGGAATGCCGTTCATCGCCTGCGTATTCTTGGGCGTTTTGACCGCAGTGGGTGGCGGAATGGTACGCGATGTTGCTTCCGGCCAGATTCCCTCGGTCTTTGGCGGCAGCCCACTCTATGCCGTGCCGGCGGTGCTTACAGGAATCGTGATGGCATCCTTCGGGCACTTTGACAAGTTTGCCCTCGGCATGGTCATCTCGCCCTTCGTGGGCTTTGGCCTAGCAGTTATGGCGTATTGGCGCGGATGGGTGCTTCCGCGCGCTGGCATTGCTCCCTTGAACTACACCGCGGCGCAGGTGGCATCGATTGCACGGAAAGCTGAAATTAGGGGCTTTCGGCGAGGCCGTAGAAAACGTAAATAGGTTCTCGGCCGGACCTCGGCCTATCTACAGCTCCTATTGGTTGCTGATTTCTTGGTTTTGATTAGACCTGTTTATTTTCCTCGGGATTTACAGCAAGTTCGTTAGCCGCAGGCTTTTGTTGGTTTCGGTTGAGGAAAGTCCTCACGAGAGGAGTAAGGGATGCTAAGCCAAGGATCGTAGCGCCGACGAAAGACTCCGGTGGCTCCAGAAAGAGCAAACAGCAGAAAATGCCGGCAATGGAAGCGAATGTAATGAACGCGGCGACGCGAAAGCCAGCCTTGGCCTCCCAAAGGGCGTGATCGAACGCCTTCTGAGTGTTCAGCCGATCCGCAATTGTGTCTTCGTGGGCGTCGTCCAGAATTCGCTCGCCAAGCCCTGGCTGAATTTTCTCGCAACCATTGATGATGTGGGGTGGAGGAATGGGGCCGGCGTACGTATGGCCGATAATGGGGCCATATTCAATTAATTGCCCGTCGATCCCTGGGATTGCCGGTTGATTTGGCGGCTGATCCTGCCCCCAATTTGGTTGAATACGCGGGTCTGTCGGGTCTGAGTGCTGCGACGGGCGACCGACAGGGCCTTGTCTACCTGACCCGAGTGGCTGAAGGTGATCTTGTCCATCCCGCGCACCGTGGAGTGGAACATCGTCATGACTCAGACCGTACCTTTTCTATGGTTCGTCTGCCTGAGTTACACAATAAATGAGAGGAATAGGCGGGATTGGAGCTGTAGTGAGCAGCCGGACGCAACTGCCGTTTTCTCTGCTGTCACATCCGTATACCCCTGTGTGATGATGCCCGCGGAAAGAGTCTCGCTAGGGCCTCGCTAGCGAGTCTTCTTACTGCCGTCAAAGTCAAAACGAAACACCGCTCTCCTGTGTCAATACAGGTAGAACGGTGCATTATTTTGCTTCCCCACCAGGACTCGAACCTAGAATGACGGTACCAAAAACCGTAGTGTTGCCGATTACACCATGGGGAAACGCGCCCACATTATGAGCGCTGGGGGACATGTTACCCGACGGGTGCGTATCAGACCTAAACAGGTGGCCAAGACTCGCATTCCCGTTGCTTGCGGCTTACTTTTAGCTGGTGCGGGCCATGTCCAGTGGGGGAGATACAGTAGAAGACATGGTTCGACAAAGGATGACCGGGCGTGAGCGCCGTGAGCAGTTGATCTCCATTGGCCGTGCGGCCTTCGCAGAGCGCGGTTTCGATGGCGCCAGCGTGGAGGACATAGCGGCACGCGCCGGTGTGTCCAAGCCGGTGGTCTACGAGCATTTCGGTGGCAAGGAAGGCCTCTATGCCGTCGTCATTGACCGCGAGCTCGTCGCTTTGGAAAAGGTCGTGACGGAATCGCTACAGACGGGTTCTTGGCGCGAGCGCATCGAGCAGGGAGTTGTCGCCCTGCTGACCTATGTGGAGGAGGAAACCGATGGTTTCTTGATCCTCGTGCGCGACTCCAAGCCAGGGGATGAGCGTAGTTTCTCCACGTTGTTGAACGCAGCAGTTAATCAGATCGCGCACATCCTCGGTGAGGCCTTTGAACACCGCGGGCTTGACCCAGAGCTGGCGGTGCTCTACGGCCAGGCGCTCGTCGGCATGGTGGCCACCACGGCCCAGTGGTGGCTGGATGAGCGTGAGCCTTCGCGTGAGACAGTTGCCGCGCACATCGTTAATCTGTGCTGGAATGGTCTTTCCGGCATGGAAGCAGCACCGAAGTTGAAGGGAGCCAAGTAGGTGGCAACGCCGATGCTGGGCGGGCTTTTAAAGGTAGCCGCCTCAGATCCGAAACTTAAAGGCCTCACCTCCCAAGTGGGGGAAGCCTCATTGCACATTACTGGCATTGACCAGGCACGTCCCTGGGCCATCGGTACCTTGGCGCACCACGCACCGGTGTTGGTGGTGACCGCCTCCGGGCGTGAGGCGGAGGACCTTACCGCAGAGCTGACGGCCATGCTGGGGGAGAAGGTCGCCTACTTCCCGGCATGGGAGACGCTTCCACATGAGAGGCTGTCGCCGGCCGCGGATATCGTCGGCAAGCGCGCGCGTGTGCTCGACCTCGTGGGGGCGGGCAAAGCCCAGGTCGTGGTGACCTCCGCCCGCGGGTATTGCCAGCCCATTCTGAGCAAGGTGGAGGGCCGCGCACCCATTTTCCTGAAGGAAGAGGACGAGCACGAGCTCGCGCATATCCTGTCGGATCTGGAGTTTCGTGCTTACAAGCACGTGGACATGGTGGCCAAGCGCGGTGAGTACGCCACGCGCGGCGGCATCCTTGATGTTTTCCCCACCACGTCGGATTACCCGGTGCGCGTGGAGTTCTGGGGTGATGAGATTACGGATATCCGTCAGTTCTCCGTGGCTGACCAGCGTGCCATCCCCGAGATCGAGGTGGGAGAGGTCGCTATCTATCCCGCCCGCGAGCTGCCGATCACCAATGAGGTCGCCGCACGCGCCCGCGAGCTGGCGCAGAAGTTTGGGGGCAACGCAGCGCTGGCGGAGCTTCTGACCAAGGTAGGGGAGCACATCCCGGCCGAAGGTATGGAAGCCGTGCTGGCCGTGCTTGCCGACGCCCCCTTTGTCACCCTCCCCGAACTGCTTGCCCCGGGCACGCACGTGCTGCTCGTGGCACCGGAAAAGATCCGCACGCGAATTGCTGACCTGGAATCCACCGATGCGGAGTTCTTGGCTGCTGGCTGGGAGGCCGCCGCGATGGGCGCGGATGGCCCGTTGGCTGCTGAGGGCTTGGATACCTCGGCGTCGAGTTATCGCTCCTATGAGTCGCTTGAGGCGACGTGCCGGAATATCGAGGCCCCGTTGTGGACTTTTGCGCCGCCGGGGATGTTTGCGGCGGCTGAATCGGAGACTCTGCCGCTGGACTTTGAACCCGGACCAACTCCGCGCGGTGATATTCCAGAGATTGATGCCATGATGGCGCAGCTTCTGGCGCACACGACGGCCGGCGGGCGTGCCGCCTTCATTGCCCCTGCGCAAGGCGCTATCAAGCGCATGGTGGAGCGCTTTGCGGAGAAGGGTATCCCCACGAAGGTGGCCACACCTGGCTGGGAGCCGAGTCCCGGCGAGGTCACGCTCTACCAGGCCTTGTCCCATGCTGGTCTGGTGTTCCCGAAGGTACGCAAGCTCAAGGACGCTGAGGCGCTGCCGCTGGTGGTCATCACGGAAACCGATCTGACGGGTAACCGTGTGGGCGATATTGCGGGGGCGAAGCGTCGCCCAGCAAAGCGCCGTAACCGCGTGGATCCCCTCGCACTCAAGCAGGGGGACTACGTGGTGCATGAGACTCATGGCATCGGCAAGTTCCTCAAGATGGCCGAGCGCACCGTTCAATCCGGTGACGAGACTTCGCGCCGCGAATACATCGTGTTGGAGTATGCCGCCTCCAAGCGCGGCCAGCCGGCTGATCAGCTGTGGGTCCCCATGGATTCGCTGGATCTGCTGAGCAAATACACCGGCGGCGAGACGCCGACGTTGTCCAAGATGGGCGGCTCGGACTGGAAGAACACCAAGAAGAAGGCGCGCGCCGCGGTGCGCGAGATCGCCGGTGAGCTGGTGGAACTCTATGCCAAGCGCCAGGCCGCACCCGGTCACCAGTTTGGCCCCGATACCCCGTGGCAGGCCGAGATGGAGGATAATTTCCCCTTCGTCGAGACCGAGGACCAAATGCTGGCCATCGACGCCGTCAAACAGGATATGGAATCCACGGTGCCGATGGACCGCGTGGTCGTCGGCGATGTGGGTTATGGCAAAACCGAGGTGGCCGTGCGCGCAGCCTTCAAGGCCGTACAGGACGGCAAGCAAGTCGCGGTCCTCGTGCCCACCACTTTGCTGGCCCAGCAGCACACCGATACTTTCCGCGAGCGCATGCAGGGCTTCCCGGTGGATATCGAGGTGCTTTCGCGCTTTACCTCGACCAAGGAATCCAAGGAGATTCTCGCCGGTTTGGCGGATGGTTCCGTAGACATCGTCATCGGTACCCACCGTTTGTTGCAGACTGGCGTGCAGTGGAAGAACTTGGGCCTCATCGTGGTGGATGAGGAGCAGCGTTTCGGTGTGGAGCACAAGGAGCACATCAAGGCGCTCAAGGCCAGCGTGGACGTGCTCACCATGTCCGCGACGCCGATTCCGCGCACCTTGGAGATGTCCATGGCGGGCATCCGCGAGATGTCCACCATCCTGACCCCGCCGGAGGACCGCCACCCGGTCCTGACCTATGTTGGCGCGTATGAGGATAAGCAGGTGGCCGCGGCCATCCGCCGCGAGCTGCTGCGCGACGGCCAAGTCTTCTTCATCCACAACAAGGTTGCGGATATCGAAAAGAAGGCCCGCGAGCTGCGGGACCTAGTCCCAGAAGCGCGAATCGTCGTGGCACACGGCCAGATGAACGAGGACGTCCTTGAGCGCACCGTCCAAGGATTCTGGGACCGCGAATTCGACGTCCTGGTGTGTACCACCATCGTGGAAACCGGCCTGGATATTGCGAACGCGAATACCCTCATCGTGGAAAACGCCCACCACATGGGCCTGTCCCAGCTGCACCAGCTGCGCGGGCGCGTGGGCCGCTCCCGCGAGCGCGGCTATGCCTACTTCCTGTACCCGAAGGGCGCCACGCTGACGGAAACTTCCTATGACCGCCTGGCCACTATCGCCCAAAACAACGATCTGGGCGCCGGTATGGCCGTGGCCATGAAGGACCTTGAGATGCGCGGTGCTGGCAACGTGCTGGGTGCTGAGCAATCGGGCCACATCGCCGGTGTGGGCTTTGACCTCTACGTGCGCCTTGTCGGTGAGGCAGTGGAGACCTTCAAGGCGCTCGCGCGTGGTGAGACCCCCGTGGTCACGGACGAAGGCCCGAAGGAAATCCGCATCGATCTTCCGGTGGATGCCCATATTCCGGAGTCCTATATCAACTCCGAGCGCTTGCGTTTGGAGGTCTACCGCAAGCTGGCGGCCTCCAAAGACAACGCGGACCTGGCTCATGTGGTGGAAGAAATGCAGGACCGCTACGGGCCCATTCCGGAGCCGGTCGAGCGCCTGCTCGCCGTGGCTCGCCTGCGCCACCAGGCCCGCCGGGCCGGGGTCAGCGATATCACGGTGCAGGGCACGCGCATCAAGGTCCATCCGGTGGAGCTGGCGGATTCCAAGCAGGTACGCCTCAAGCGCCTCTTCCCGGGCTCCAACTACCGTGCAGCGGCCAAGGCCATCCAGCTCAATTTCCCCAAGGCCGGACGCAACGTCACGGACCCCAAGTTGCGTGACATCGAACTCCTGCAGTGGGTGGCGGACTTCTTGGCTTCGATGTTCGAACTCGAGCGCGTCGACGTCAGCGGTGCTAAGACTAAGAAGAATGTCATTAGCGTAGGAGAAAAATAATGGACGCCAGCACCGCCGCCGGGATTTCTCGGGCCAATCCCAGAATCGTTTTAGTGGCGGTGTGGATGGCTGCCTCGCTGCTCAGCATCCCCGTCTCACTGGTGATTAAGTTCAGCGGTGAGAACGGTGGCTGGCTCACCTTCATGTTGATGATGTTCGGAGTAATCCTGGTTGGCATTTGGGTGCTGCTTGGTTTGCTCCCGCTGTTTATCCGCGGTGATTACACAAGCAAGCTGGGGTGGGCGTGGGTGTCGATGGCCTTGGTGTTCATCGGCTTTATCGTGGGCAATGCCAACGTGCCGGATTTTGGGGACGTCGGTCCGGCCACCGTTCCGACGTGGTGGTTTGGCAACGAGGAAGCGGCCTCGATTACTGGAGGCATCTTCCTCGTCATCAGCGCTATCGGCCACGTGTTGTGGATAGCAAGCTGCATCGCCTATGCGGTGCTATCGCGCCGCACGGCGCCCGAGGTTTTCTAGAGCGCCAAGCGGCCCGTGCTCAAGCCCCACACCGCGGCAACCGCGCCGATAACTACCAGCGCTACCACGAACCATTCGAAGGTGTTGAACACGCGCTCTTTCTTGTACAGGCGGGTGGCCACATAAGGAATCATGCTGGGGACCACGGCTAGCGCGCCGAGAAGAACATAAACCGGGTCGGCGGCATAGATGAGCCACAGGGAATAGATGAAGGCGACGAGGCCGATGCAGAGGTGGCGGCGATTCTCTCGGCGGCTCACCTCCGGACCTGAAATATCGAAGCGCACCCCTGCATGTGGGTGAGTCAGCCCCTTGCCGCGCACGGCCAAGAGGACCAGGTAAAGGGAAGAGAAGATGTAGGGCAGCAGGTACATGATGGTGGCCAGCTGCACCATGGCGTTATAAGAAGTTTCGTTGAGGAAGAAGACGATAACGAAGAGCTGAATCGTCAGCGTAGAAATCAGCTGCGCTACCCACGGCGCACCGGCGATGTTCACGGTGCCGATCTTGCGGGGGAGAAGACCATCGACAGCCATCATGACAATCGGTTCCGCGCACAGCATCTGCCAGGACACGTAGGCGCCGAGCACGGAGAGGCACAGGCCGAGGGAAATGAGAGCGCCGCCCCATTCGCCTACGGCCGCGGTGAGCACGGACGCCATCGAGTTATCCGGCAGCGCTGCGAGCTCTTCCTGGGTAAGCACGCCGAAGCTCAGCGTGGACACGGATACCAGCAACGCCAGAACGCTGATGAAGCCGATGACGGTAGCGCGGCCGACGTCGGCACGCGTGCGCGCCTGCTTGGAGTACACGGATGCGCCCTCCACGCCGATGAAGACCCACACGGTAAAGAGCATGATGCCCTGAATCTGCTCGAAGAGGGACTTATCGGAGGCCTCGCCCCAGAAGTCAAGAGTGAATTTGTCCCAGCTAAAGCCTACGAAAGCGAGGATGACGATGAAGGCGAGGATGGGGACGATCTTGGCGATGGACGTCACCATGTTCATGATCGCCGCCTGCTTAATTCCGCGCGCCAGCACAGCAAAGATTCCCCAGGACAACACCGATACGGCGATGGCGGAGACCCAGCGGTGGTCGGCGTCAAAGAAAGGCACGTAGTGGCCAATGGTGTTGAAGAACAGGGTGGCGTAGCCTACCTGCGCCATCACAGATCCTAGCCAGTAGCCCCAGCCGGACGTAAAGCCAATAAAGTCACCTAAGCCGGCGCGGACGTAGGAGTACACACCGGAGTCGAGGTGCGGCTTGCGGTGGGCAAGAATCTGGAAAACGAAAGCTACAGAGAGCATGCCGATGCCTGCGATGAGCCAGCCGATGAGCATGGCGCCAGGGCCGGCCACGGAGGCGATGTTCTGCGGAAGAGAGAAGATTCCGGCGCCCACCGTGGAACCGATGATGAGCGCGATGAGCGTCCACAACGTCACAGAGTGCGTGCGCGGCGATTCGGTGAGATTGGAAGTGGTCATTGGTTAAAAATACCCCTTCAGGCGGGCGTTTGTGCAACTGCAGCGAAAGTTCAAAGAACTGGGGACCTATACTCGTTGCTTATGACTGTCCTGTTGTTAGATCCGCGCTGGCCCACGTTAATCCCTATGGAGGCCGTTGGGAAACTGCAGGGCCCTGTTGTTTTCACTGATGAAGTTCCGGTGAAGGTGCGCTGGGACTTTGATTCACTGTTGTGCGGTGAGGATCCGGAAGGCCATGGTGTTGTGGTGAGCACAGATCCATCACACCCGCAGGTGCGCGCGCTTATCGACGCTGATGCGGACCTCATCCTCGCCCCCTCCCTTGAGGAACCGATGTGGAAGGCACGTGAGGTGATGTCGCGTGCGCGGCGCATTGGGGAGTGGGAGCGCGATCAAACCCACGAAACTTTGCTGCCGTATCTAGAAGAAGAGTCGGCGGAATTCGCCCAGGCGGTGCGGGAGCGTGCCACTGATTCCGAGTTGCTTAAGGAATTGGGCGATGTCTTCTTACAGGTCCTCTTTCACGCCGAGATCGCGGCACGCCGTGGGGCTTTTACTCTCGACGATGTTGCGATGTCCTTCGTCAACAAAATGCGCTCCCGCGCGCCCTACCTTTTCGACGGCACGGAGGACGTCGTGGGGGTAGAGGAGCAGGAGCGCCTGTGGGCCGAGGGTAAGGCCCGAGAAAAGAACTAGCCCTTCTGAATCATCGAGGACAGCAGGGGAGCGTAGTCAGCGATCGTGGAGGATAGGCCGGTACCGCCGGTTGCGAGAGTGTCTTCCTTGACGATCTTGCACTCGAGGGCGCGGTCGGCGGTCTGGCCGGAGTACTTCACGGCGGCCAAGGCCAGCGGGCCGAGTTCCTCAGAGTTGCCCAGTGCGGTGAGGTTCTTGGACAGCTGGTTGCGGGTGGTGTTCGGAGTAAGCAACTCACCCTCGGTGCTCTGATCAATCAGCGTCAGGGTGCTACGCAGGGTGTTGCAATCAGCGGACTGGATGCCCTGGGAGAGGAAGCCGCCCAGCTCAGTCAGGGAAGCGGCAGAAGCGGTGGCGGGGGTGATTGCGCCGAGGGCGACAACGGCGGAAGCAGTAGCGAGGATACGACGGATGGACATGGAACTCCTTGGCTAAGAGAAAGGCACGTTTCTAGAACGGACAGTGATAGAACGTGGAGCACCAGCAGGGCCTCGGCTCTCTGTTCAACGCTGCAGTGTAGCGCAGAATGTTACGCATGGGAACATTTGGACATAACTTTTGTTCCGCGATTGTCGTAGGTCTTGCCTATACGGTCGCCTCGTGGCGCCCTCTGTGTCGCTCGACCCCCTTCCTGCAACGGGCTGTAGTATTCACCTTTATGACGCAGGGGCTTAGGAGGATCGGGGGCTGTGGCCTCGGCATTGTCTTGGCCATCATTCTGATCATTTCCTTGGTGGCCTGGAGTCTTTCCTTCCTGGATAAACCATCCCCGTTCCGGCAGCTTTCCCCCGTCCCAGAGGAACTTCCACCCGTGGGCGGGGCAGAGGTGCCCGCTATTGATGTCGACGGGCCGGGGCGCACGGCGGACAAGCTGACGTGGTGGTCCGACCAGCTTGCCGACGCCACCAGTATCCCCGCCCAGGCATTGCGGGCCTACGGCAACGCCGAGCTGATCGCGCGGCAATCCTGGCCGAACTGTAATCTGCGCTGGAATACCCTCGCCGGTATCGGCTGGGTAGAAACTCGTCACGGGACCTATAATGGAAGCCTCTTCGACCGTTCCTCCCTTGATGAGAATGGTTATCCCGACCCGCCCATTGTGGGCATTCCTCTCGACGGAACTAACAACACCACTTTGGTTCCTGATAGCGATGGCGGCGCCATTGACGGCGATGTCGAGTTTGATCGGGCGGTTGGCCCCATGCAATTCATCGCTTCTTCGTGGGAGCATCTAGGCCGAGATGCCAACGGCGATGGTGTTGCTGATCCCAATCAAATCGACGATGCTGCGCTGGGTGCCGCCGCACTGCTGTGTCACGGAGATAGGGATCTTTCCACGCCAGAGGGATGGCGTTCGGCGGTCCTCAACTACAACCAATCTGAGGACTACCTGCGTAAAGTCGCAGCAGCCGCAAATTCCTACGCCATTGAACAGCCTGCCGTGTCCTAGCCTCTTTCTAGATCTATGTCACGTTGTCCGTTTCCGCCCGACATGTTCCGAAGTTTTCTGGAACAATTGTCCCCAGGTGGTTTGGGAGCCCCTCCCAGAACACGAACCCAAGATCAATTTGGCTCTATAGGAGTGAAAGCAGCATGGCTGACATCATCCACGTAATGGCACGCGAAATTCTTGATTCCCGCGGCAACCCCACCGTTGAGGCTGAAGTATTCCTCGACGATGGTGCACGCGGTGTCGCCGGCGTTCCGTCTGGCGCTTCCACCGGTGTTCACGAGGCTCACGAGTTGCGTGACGGTGGTGACCGCTACTTGGGCAAGGGCGTTCTGAAGGCTGTTGAGAACGTCAACGAAGAGATCGCTGATGAACTTGCCGGCTTCGAGGCCGATGACCAGCGTCTCATCGACCAGGCCCTGATCAAGCTGGACGGCACGGATAACAAGTCCCGCCTCGGCGCCAACGCCATCCTGGGCGTGTCCATCGCAGCCGCCAAGGCCGCTGCCGAGTCTGCTGGCCTTCCGCTCTACCGCTACATTGGCGGCCCGAACGCTCATGTCCTGCCCGTTCCGATGATGAACATTGTCAACGGTGGTGCCCACGCTGACTCCGGTGTTGACGTTCAGGAGTTCATGATCGCCCCGATCGGTGCCGAGTCCTTCAGCGAGGCTCTGCGCATGGGTGCACAGGTCTACCACGCACTGAAGGCCGTTATTAAGTCCAAGGGCCTGTCCACCGGCCTGGGTGACGAGGGCGGATTCGCTCCGGAGGCTGAGTCCACCAAGGCAGCTCTGGACCTCATCGTTGAGGCCATCGAGAAGGCCGGCTTTAAGCCGGGCAAGGATGTTGCCCTGGCCCTCGACGTTGCATCCTCCGAGTTCTACAAGGACGGCAAGTATCACTTCGAGGGCGGCGAGCACACCGCTGAGGAGATGGCCAAGGTCTACGAGGACCTCATCGCCAACTACCCGATCGTGTCCATCGAGGACCCGCTGCAGGAAGATGACTGGGAGGGCTACACCAAACTCACCGCAGCTATCGGTGACAAGGTGCAGATTGTCGGCGATGACTTCTTCGTCACCAACCCGGCTCGCCTGAAGGAAGGCATTGAGAAGAAGGCCGCCAACGCTCTGCTGGTGAAGGTTAACCAGATCGGTACCCTGACCGAGACCTTCGACGCCGTTGAGCTGGCACACCGCAATGGCTACCGCACCATGATGTCCCACCGCTCCGGTGAGACTGAGGACACCACCATTGCCGATCTCGCCGTTGCTCTGAACTGCGGCCAGATCAAGACCGGTGCTCCGGCCCGCTCTGAGCGCGTTGCCAAATACAACCAGCTGCTGCGCATTGAGCAGGAACTGGGTGACGCCGCAGTTTATGCCGGCCGCTCCGCATTCCCGCGCTTCCAGGGCTAGGAATTAACTCCGGTTTCCAGCAGTGGTCTGCACAGACCACTCGCTGAATGACTGGTGAACGAAAAGGTGCCACAGTAACCGTGGCACCTTTTAATCGTTTTGATCGTGGCACCTTTCCTGTTGTCTGGCCCCGAACAGGCCCAGCCCAAAACTTCTGAGGCGCATGTTATTTCTGGGACACGTCGCGCGCCGCACAGCACCTGGGCCGGTCCGGGATACAATGGCTTTCCGATGGCACGCACTACTTCTCCCCGCACGAAACGCCGGAACACCGTTCCGGTTCGCACGCGTGCCCGCGATGAGCAGCGAGCTAAACGGAAGAAAGCGCCGGTGCAGCCCAAGGGGCTAGACATCCTCGGGATCGGCGTGATTATCGCTGTTGTTCTCGTGGTACTGCTATCCATTGCCGTTCCGCTGCGAAACTACTATCACGGCCAATCGGAGATTGCGCGGCTGGAAAGCTCAATCGTCGCCAAGCAGGCACAGAAGGATGTCCTCCTCACGGAGATTGACAAGTACCGATCCGAGGAATACGTCAAGGAGGAGGCGCGCCGCCGCTTCGGTGTCATGGATGAAGGCGAGATGGCCTTTCGCATCATGGATCCGCGCATGGACTCTGGTGACACGGTGACCTCAGAGCGGCGTGAGGATGCCGATGACCGCGAGTGGTACACGGTTTTGTGGGATTCGGTATCGGAAGATCCCGAAAACCTACCGGAAACACCTGCTGAATAGGACTCATCCATATCTCCATGTCACAATGGTTCCTATGACCGTGACCGATGCTGACCTTGAAGTCGTCCGCGAACAGTTGGGCCGCACCCCTCGCGGCGTCGTGGACATTGCTTACCGCACTCCGGACGGAGCCCCAGCGGTGATTAAAACCGCGCCCAAGCTTCCCGACGGCACCCCGTTTCCCACCCTTTACTACCTCACCGACCCGCGCCTGACTGCCGAAGCATCGCGCCTTGAAGTCGCCCATGTCATGAAGTGGATGGAGCAGCGCCTCGCCCAAGAAGAGGACCTGCAGCAGGATTACCAGGCAGCGCACGAACACTACTTGGAAACCCGTAACGCCATGGAAGACCTGGGCACTGAGTTCTCAGGCGGCGGTATGCCAGAGCGCGTGAAGTGCCTCCACGTTCTTATCGCTTATGCCTTAGCTGAGGGACCGGGCCGCGTGCGCTTTGGTACAGAGGCCGTCGCGATGGCTGCGGAGCACGGTAAACTCCGAGGAAGCGCCATCCCTGAGGATTGGCCCACCGTGGGGGACCTGGGCATCGACATGACCCAGTTCGATTTTTCTAACGCCGGTTAAGAGAAAGGCTAGCCCTATGACTCGCGTCGCTGCTGTCGACTGCGGAACCAACTCCATTCGCCTGCTCATCAGCGAGATTCAGGAGGATGGCAAGATCCGGGATATTACCCGCACGATGGAGATCGTCCGCCTTGGCCAGGGCGTCGATGCTACCGGTGAGTTTGATCCTGAAGCGCTTGCGCGGACCCGCGTAGCGCTCGAAGGTTACGTCAAACAAATGAAGTTTGAAAAGGTCGAGCGCGTGCGCATGGTCGCCACCTCGGCCACTCGTGATGCAAAGAACCACCGCGAGTTTTTCAACATGACCGAAGAGCTTCTCGGTGAAATCCAGCCGGGGGCTCGCGCGGAAGTAATTTCCGGTGAGGAAGAGGCACTGCTGTCCTTTACCGGTGCGGTGGGGGACCTGCACTCTGAGGAGGGCCCGTATTGCGTCATCGATTTGGGCGGTGGTTCGACAGAGTTCGTCGTGGGGACAATCGATGGCGAGATCCTCGGCTCGCACTCTGCTCAGATGGGGTGCGTGCGGCTTACCGAGCGCATCATGCGCACCGATCCTCCCACGGAGGCCGAGATTGAGATTGCTAGCGACTATGTTGCTGAGCGCATGGCCGAAGTGGAGAAGATCGTTCCTATCGACAAAGCCCTCACCTTCGTTGGCTGTGCCGGTACGTTTACGACTCTTTCGGCGCTTGCCCAGGGGATGGAGCGCTACGATGCCGACTCCATCCACGGTTCCGAGCTTCGCTTCGATGCGCTGCGGGTGCTCACCCGACAGATGATTGGATTGCCTTCGGATGTGCGCGCTCTCAACCCCGTTATCCACCCCGGGCGCGCAGATGTCATCGGCGGCGGATGTGCTGCCATCGAGGGCATCATGACGATGATTGAGCGCAACAGTGAAGCCCGTTCCTTCTTCATCAGTGAGAAGGACATCCTCGACGGCATCATCAGCGGCCTCGCCGCCAGCTAGCGAGCTCAAAACAAAAGAGTCGCGCAGAAGCCGACCCTATTTTCAGTCCATGCCTACCCGTGCCCTAAGATGAGTGGGCACGGTTTGGCCCCCATAGCCCAATCGGCAGAGGCAGTCGACTTAAAATCGATTCAGTGTGGGTTCGAGTCCCACTGGGGGCACCATGACCAGCGGAAACGCTGAATTTAACGGGGTGAAGGTAGGGAACGCTTCCCAGCGCTCCTCTTCATAGTTTGCGGCAACAGGGGCGCCGGCAAGCGCAGTGCTTGTCGACGCATTCCTGTTAGGCGTGGACAATTTTGCGAATTTTGAGATTTTTGGGAACTTCCTAGCAGTGGGGAGCGTTGATCTTGATGAAACGACAAATAAGGCGGCCCTAGGGGCCGCTTTTTAGAGAAAGACTGTGAAAGGAATCGGGATTCGCGTGCGTTCTAGCAACCCCGTCATGAGTTCCCTCTCGTCCAGCCAAAGTCAGACCCAGGGTGGAAATCCCTACGGTCAGAGCGATAATCCATTTGTTCAGGAGAATCGCAGCGCCGATCGGCCGCTGACTGTTGATGATGTCGTGACCAAGACTGGCATTACTCTTGGCGTCATCATTGTCATGGCCGTGCTCAACTTTGCTGTTGGCGAGTTGATTAACCCAGGCATCGCGATGATTCTTACCTTGGTCGGTGCGCTCGGCGGTTTCATTACTGTTCTTGTCTCAACGTTTGGCAAGAAGTTTGGTTCTGCAGCCGTCACGTTGATTTATGCCGTGTTTGAGGGCCTCTTTGTGGGCGGATTCTCCCTTATGTTTGCCGGCGTATCTTTCGGCAATTCCGATGGCATGGCAGTTATCGGCCAAGCAATCATGGGTACCGTAGGCGTCTTTATCGGCATGCTGATGGTCTACAAGACCGGTGCGGTAAAGGTCACCCCGAAGTTCAACAAGATCATGTTCGGCCTCATTGCCGGCGTGGCCGTGTTGGCTCTGGGTAACATGTTGGGCGCTATTTTCTTCGGCTTTAATCCGCTGCGTGATGGTGGCATGCTTTCCATCATCTTCTCCCTCGTCTGCATTGTTCTGGCGTCCTTGTCCTTTATGACAGACTTCGACCAGGCAGACCGCCTGATTCGCCAGGGTGCTCCGGCGCAGTATGCCTGGGGTATCGCTCTTGGTTTGGCCGTGACCTTGGTCTGGCTGTACACGGAGATTCTCCGTCTGCTGAGCTACTTCAGGGACTAATTAGTCTCATACCGCTTCTGCGAAACCGGCGGCTGGCACCACAAGCTTTGTGGTTGCTGGCCGCCGGTTTCTTTGTGTGCGTGGCGCATCTCTTTTGGAGCAGGGGTATAGCGCCCGTTAGGTGCGGGCGGGATCTTGGCATTGACTGGCGCGAGCTAATACAGATTGCAACAGTTAGAACAGGATTTCCCTTCGCAAATATCTATTTGCGTACCAATTGCGGTATAGGTGGCGAGTACCTCAAGGCGGGTGACGTGGATGACTGCGGGGGTAGTTATGGTTGCAAATCTGAGGTCCTGTTCGGTTCTTGTGGGCGAAATGTTCGATTTCTTGGGTGGGTGAGTCTTTGTCTTGCTGTTAACAGGCTCCGTGAGCCGTCCGCTGGAAATGAAGGCAACTGCATCGGCAAGCACCTGTTTCCGTGCCTAGCCCTGAGCTTTACGCGACCATGCCGACAGAATTGGGTTTCTCATGTTTCCCAAGGATGCGATGCTCTAAGCGGCGTGCGGCAAAGCGGGCAAGATTGCTTCTTAATTGAGGAAAAACGACACCCCAAAAATTGACAGTGTTGTAATTCGGGTACCCCCAATTGGTTATAATCGGCAGGCAAGACACATGTAGTTCACGGCGGGTACCCAAGCTCCATGCAGGCTACGACCAGCTATTATTAACGGATAGTTCTATTAGTGCGATCGAATAGTTACAATAAATTTGCATATAGAAAATGACTAATTTGGCACCGGCGCGACTTCTTGTTCTTTCTCGTGCATTCTGGTCGCAGAAGTCGCTCGGAGTTTAAAGCTCAAGGGAGGGGCTTCTAACGGTCAGGAAAGTTAGTTGAAGGGACACCATGAAGCGAATCGGGGGCCTTGTGATGATGGCGGTTTGTATCGGGGTGCTGTCAAACTGCGCGTCACCGCTCGGCCTCAGTGTTCGTGGCAATGGTAGTAACGCGGGGGACTTTCGCAATTCTCCTGACATGAAAGCCGGCGGTGGCTCAGTGGACTCGGGGGTCGCTGATGCCACCGCCACGACGGGGCGAGAGTCTCAAGCTCAAAGTGAGCAGTCTCGTGCAGGCGGTGGGGTACTTCCACCGCTAGGGGAGTTTGATCGGGAAGCTGCGGGCTTCAGGCTGTTTGATCCTTGCCGGGAAATCTCGGAGCCAGCATTGCAAAGGGCCAGGCTAAGTCGAATCGAGGGGGAAGGATTTCGCGAAAGAGATACGGTCTTCTGCTCCTTTAGCCATGAAGCTGGTGGGGTAGAAGGAGTAGTAAACATCGCTAGTAGCGATACGAGTACCTCGGAAGTCGAAGAGGCTCAGGGGGAGGAAGTTATCTATGAAGGGAAGAAAGTTCCAGCCGTAGCTTACGAAGACCGCTTTTCGGGGCAGTTGATGTGCTCATTGAATCTATCAACTGAGCGGGGGCTTATCACCGTTTCCTACAGCATTCTTTCTGACTTTTCAGACCCAATAGAGCAGTGCGAACAAGCAGAAGAAATTCTTGTAAATCTACTTTAGGAAAAGGGAACCAATGCTTATTGACAGGCGAAATCTGCGTTTAGAAGCTCAAAATGTCGACAGGCTTTCCAGAAGTCTCGACGCCATACACGGAAAGGCGACCTCACCACTTGATGGAGGATTTTCCACCATCACCGGCCTAAGTGAGGTCGGTACAATACACCAGCGTGTGTTGGTAACGGATCCGGGGTCGGCGCGGAATTCTTTAGAGGGGTTTAGGGGGCAGGTTTCTTGGCTTGGGGAGGCACTTAAGACGGAGCTGGCAAGCTTCGAATCACAGGATGAGCTTACGAGTCGGGGGTTGGATGTCGCTGACGCTGGTGGGGGAGGCGGGGCGGTATCGATGCCGATCGTGTCGCAACCAGACCCGGGATACAGCCCGTTTGGGTTTACCATCCCGATCGTGGACACCGGTGCTTCCATCATGGGCTTAGCATCGAATCTGTTTAGCACGCGCTTCTGGGATGTGTCGGAAGCGAATGCGCGGTGGGGCGCTTTGAGTGGGGAAGTCGCAGAAATCGTTGCGGGTCTTGAAAACTCGGCCGCGTCTTTGGAAGCCGAGAACGACAGTGAAGCCACCACACGCGCAGCGCAGAAGATTCGTGAAGTTGCGCAGGCGGGTACACACTTCATTGCCAATGCGAGCGTCATGCAACAGAAGCTGTTCGGCTTCCAAGCGCAGCTGATGAATGTTCAGCCGGAAGCCATTGCCTTGGCCTTTGAGGTGGCGGCAATCCCAGAGCCTGCTACGCGTCAAGCCGCTGAACAAGCAGCCTTGGTCTATATGCAGGGCGTCCTTCAGCAGCAAGTGATTTCCGCTATGCCGTATCAGCATGCGCTTATGGACGCAGCGCCGCCCAGCGGCGGCGGAGACACCAGTACCCACTTTGGGGCAGTCATGGGCGACGGAAATCGCTACAACACCGATGGAGTCACATGGCCGAAGCCAATAGCCGAAGCGATAGAAAACGGCACCATGGGCCCAGGCTCCTTTGGCGTTGCGGACGGCCACATCCAAGGTCTGGAAAGCGTGGGGATGGGGGCTGACGATATCGCGCGCTTTCACAATGAGCTACACAATCGTGGGCGCAGCATCCTCAGCGAGCTTGGTTTCGGAGACGCATTAGCGCCGATCAATGCAGGCGAGGTGAATACCTCGGCTGCCAACGCAGGCTTGAGCGCCCTTGATCCCGTTCGGGGAGGAGCGCCAGGATCGTTGGCAGCTACCAGCGGAGCGGCAAACATGCCAGCTGGTGTAAACGGGCTCGGAGGTCTAGGCAGCGGCGCTGTAGGCCAGGGATTGGGAGCCATCGGTCTTGCTGATGGCCGTGGGAACAAGCTTCCCGGAGGCGTGGCAGGCCACAGCGGTCGCTTGCCGGAAAAGTCGGCGAATCCAACGACAAACGCAGCGGGGTTCGGAGGCGCGGGCGCTTCATTCGGTGGGCCGCAGACCGGAACGCATCCGGTATTAGGAGGCCTTCCTGGGGCCGTAACGGGAACTGGACAACAGAGGGAAGGGCGGACGTCGCTAAGCGGAGGCGGCCTCGTCGGAGGTGGTGCCATCAGTACGGGAGGTTCCGGGGGCGTCGGCAACGCTGGTGGCGCTGGTGGTGTCCTGGGAGCCCCGGGCGGAGCGGGTAGTGCGAGGCAGGGCGTCGGCAGTGCCCGCGGTGCGGGGATGCGCATGATGCCCATGATGGGTGGCATGGCACGCGGCGGCGAAGGCGAAAGGCGGGTCAAGTCCGTCACGACTCAAGTAGAACGCGACCCCAACCGCCGTGATCTACTCGGCGAAGCACCCGCAGTACTGCCAGGGGTTATCGGGGATTGGGTCCGGGAGGCAAAGTAGAAAAAGACGACGGACCCCAGAAAGCTAAAAGCGGCGCCCCAACTATCGGGACGCCGCTTCTTTGCCAGTTGCCGTTGAACCTACTGCTGAACCGGAGCAGTGGTGTATTCAGCCGGAGCAACCTCGGTTGCAGCAACGGCTTCGGACTCAGTGGCTGCTTCGGACTCAGCCGCAGCCTCGGAGGGGGCGGCTGCACCTGCGCCGGGAGCCTCACCGGCAAAGGAAGCGCCGGTGTCAACCTTCTCAGAGGAATCCTGTTGGTTCGGAGGGTGGCAGGCAGCGAGGGTGAGGCCAGCGGAGAAAACCAAACCAGCGGCAGCGAAACGAGTGAACTTCTTCATGGGTTAAAACTCTTTCTCGGAAAAACGATGACCTAAGAGCAGTATAAATTAGGACTTGCGCGGAGTGGCAGCCTTTGCGGAATCATAAGGTGCCGCAGAGACCACGGTGACCGACAAGGTCTTGCCATTCGGCGCCGTGTACTCGCGGGTCTCGCCCTCAGCAGCACCCAGGAGTGCAGCGCCCAGCGGGGACTGCTCGGAGTAGGTCTCCAAGTCCTTGTTATCGGAAGCAGCGGCGCGGGTACCGATGAGGAAGGTCTCGCGGTCCTCCTCGTCGCCGTTGTAGTACACGTGCACAACGGAACCGATGTGGGCAACACCCTCCTGGACGGCGGTGCGCTCGGTGGTGGAGTTCGCCAGAACCTCGGAGATCTGCTTGATGCGGGCCTCTTCCTGGTCCTGCATCTCACGGGCTGCGTCGTAACCCGCGTTCTCCTTGAGGTCACCTTCCTCGCGGCGCTCATTAATCTCCGCGGCGACGACCGGGCGGTGGTCGATGAGGGCCTGCAGCTCGGCCTCGAGCTTGGCCTTGGTTTCCGGGGTAATGTACTGCTTCTGCTGCTCAGCCATAGTGCAACCTTCCGTTTACGGTTCCTAATGAACGGGTCTACTTCTCATTGAATGGGCCAGAAAGCGCAGGTGGCGCGGCCCATTCAGAACGCTCAACATACTAGCACAGCTGGGCTTTTACTCGCCGGTAGCCTCACCCGCTGTATCCATCGTGCTGGTGTCCAAATAGGACGGGATGCTTCCGGAGCAACCGTAGGCGCCACCGGCGACGGCTCTGTGGTTGGTGGGGATATCCACCGCGATGCGTTGAGCGGACTCACCGCCAGCAGGCACGGCGACCTCGCGGCGCCCCACCTCAGCCTTGGAGTAGTCGAAGGCCTGGACAATGCAGTATGCAGGTTCTTCCACGCGGTTGCGGGTGATGTCTACCCACACGCGCGCTGTGTCATCAGACAGAATCTCGTGGGTGACGTAGGAGATATCTGCGTTGACCTTTTGCTGGCTGCGGAAATACTGAACGCCGTAGACAATGGCCGCAATCAACATAGCCAGGAATACCAGCACCAGTGCCCGGTTGGTCCATGAACCTTTTGTGCGAGTGGACTGAGAGGAAGAACCGTAGCGGGACTGCGAGCGTGCGGGTTGAGAAGCAGGTTGGGCGTCAGACATGAGTCTGATTCTATCCAACAGTCGCCGCGAAGAAACTATCCACTAGACTAGGCCTCTGTTTAATGCCTCTGTATTAATGAGGCGAAGTAGGGACGATGTAGGGAGATGTATCACCCAGTGAGCACGAAGCGCCTTTTGGCTATCCACGCGCACCCTGACGATGAGTCCTCGAAGGGTGCTGCGACGACAGCAAAATATGCCGCGGAGGGGGCGGAAGTCCTCGTCGTGACCTGCACCGGTGGCGAGAGGGGAGATATTATCAACCCGGCCATGGATCGCCCCGGTGTCCTTGAGAATATGGGCAGCATTCGCCGTGAGGAAATGGCGAAAGCAGCCGCCGCCTTGGGCGTGCAACATCGCTGGCTTGGGCACATTGATTCGGGCCTTCCTGGTAACCCGCTCGCGCCCAATATCAAGGACTTACTACCTGAGGGCTGCTTTGCGCTTAAGGAAGATGATGACGTAGCCCAAGAGCTGGTTGAAATCATCCGTGAGTTCCGGCCCCACGTCATTATTACCTACGACGAGAACGGCGGCTATCCGCACCCGGATCACCTCATGGTGTACCGCGCGTCCATGCTGGCGTGGGAAAACGCGGGTGACGCGGCATACCACCCAGAATTGGGTGAGCCGTGGGAGCCGCAGAAGCTGTACTACACGCATGGCTTCGTATACCAAAGGATGAAGATCTTCCATGATCTTCTTCTGGAGGAAGGCAAGATCAGTCCATATGAGCCGATGTTGGCGCGCTGGGATACGACGTTCGGAGACATCATGGCGCGGGTAACCACACAGGTCGAATGCGCGGATTACTTCCAGAATCGTGAGGATGCGCTCCGTGCGCACGCAACCCAAATTGATCCAGCCGGTGCCTTCCTAGCCACGCCCGTGTCCGTACAGCAGGAGCACTGGCCCACGGAGGAATTCGAGTTGGCCAAGACTCGCGTTTCTACTGCACTGCCGGAAGATGATTTATTTGCGGGAATTCCAGAAGTAAGGGAGTCTTAAAGCATGAACGCTTTCTACCTCGCAGCGCACGACGTCGCCCTGCTCGCCCAAGGAAGCCAAAGCGGGCCGGTTGGACCGGAGTTTGGTAAGGCTTCGCCTATTGGTCTGCTCATCCTCGCACTGATGGGTGTTGCTGTCCTTTTTGCAGGCTGGAATTTTCACCGCCGCTATTCGCGCTTCCGTCGTCGAACCATGTTTGCGCAGGATCACGGCATCGATCCGTTCAATGATGAGGCGATCGATTCAGCAATGAAGGAAGCCGGCATCCTCGATAACAGCAAGAAGTCCATCTTTTAAGGTAGAGGACGATTCCCACCGTGAAGTTCCTAAGCCAGCTCCTGTACCCCCTGTACGAAGCGCGTCTGACACGTGAAATCAAGAACAAGCCGCAACCACGCCACGTGGCAATCATGGCTGATGGCAACCGCCGCTGGGCGCGCGAGGCTGGATTTACGGATATCAGCCACGGCCACCGGCAGGGCGCGCGGAAGATCAGCGAGATGATCTCCTGGTGCCAGGGCACCGACATCGAGGTTGTCACTATCTACCTGCTCTCGACGGAGAACCTGAAGCGCAGCGAGCAGGAGGTGCAGCTGCTCTTCGACATCATCTCGGATGTCGTCACGCACCTCTCCCAAGGGGACTTGGATTGCCAGATCCGGCTCGTTGGGCACCTAGATCTGCTCCCTGAACAGGTCACGGCCAAGATGCAAAGCGCGGCTGAGGCTACGGAGGATCACCAGGGCGTCATCGTCAACATTGCGGTCGGTTATGGTGGGCGCCAGGAGATTGTGGACGCCGTGCAGAGTTTCATTCGTGGCGAAGCCCGCAAGGGGTTGAGCGCTGAGGAAATTGCGGACAACGTGACGGCGGAGGCCATTACGGGCAACCTCTATACCAAGGGTTTGCCTGACCCCGATCTCGTCATTCGTACCTCCGGCGAGCAGAGGCTGTCCGGCTTTCTGCTGTGGCAGGCCGCTTACTCGGAGATCTGGTTCACGGATACCTATTGGCCCGCATTCCGCCGGGTGGATTTCCTGCGCGCCTTGCGTGACTATTCACAGCGCTCGCGCCGCTTCGGCCGCTAGCTCTGGCGATCGGGCTAGAGCTTACGCATCCTCACCCGGTCAACCAGGTGGTGCGAGCCCTTGCACAGAACCAGGGAGGCGCGTACCCGGGTGGGCAAAATGTTCTCGATGAGGTTGGGCAGGTTGATGGACTGCCAGATTTCACGGGCCTGCACGTAGGCCTCCTCGTCCGTCATGTCCGCGAAGGACGCGAAGTGCGCCCCTGGTTCGCGGAAGGCAGTGTGGCGGAGCTTGAGGAAGCGATCAATGTACCACTTTTCGATGTCGTCGACTCGGGCGTCCACGTAAACAGAGAAGTCGAACAGGTCCGAAACCATGAGGGTCGGCCCGGTTTGTAAGACGTTGAGGCCTTCCAAAATGAGGATGTCCGGCTGGCGAACCTCCTGAAACTCACCAGGAACAATGTCATAAGACACATGCGAGTACAACGGTGCGGTTACCAGCGGCTTGCCGGACTTAACGTCGGTAACAAAACGCATGAGCGCGCGACGGTCATAAGACTCCGGGTAGCCCTTGCGCTGCATAAGCCCGTGCTCTTTAAGATACGCGGTGGGGTAGAGGAACCCGTCGGTGGTGACCAGATCAACCTTCGGGTGGGAATCCCAGCGCTGTAGAAGAACTTGGAGCAAGCGCGCGGTCGTTGACTTGCCCACCGCGACGGAGCCGGCAACGCCGATGACGAAAGGAACGTGCGTGGGTGGGTTTCCTAAGAATGCCTCGGTAGCGGTGGTGAGTTTTTGGCGGGCCTCAACCTGCATGTGAATAAGACGGGATAACGGCAGATAGACCTCAGCCACCTCAGTGAGGTCGATGCGGTCACCGATGCCACGAAGTTTTTCCACCTCGGTCGCCGTTAGCACCTGTGGCATGGATTTACGCAGGGCACGCCACGTATCGCGGTCAAAATCGAGGTACGGGCTCGCATCGGTCATTCGCGCCATGCCGACTATTGTTCCACTCAGCAGAGCGCCTGTGGCAATCGCCCCGAATGAAAAGATTCGAGGAGGCCCCCACGCGGGGGATGCGGGCGTTAGGATGTAGAACTAGCTTCCGCGATTGCAGAGCCGGTGGTGTCGTGCCGCGGGCGGGCGCCGCGGGCTTCATTGACCACCTCTACGAAGGGACATCACGCTTTCATGACCACTACGAACAATTCAGACGTGCGCTACCAGGAGATGCGCGATCTCGACCCCGAGGTCTTTGCTGCTATTAACGGTGAGATTGCTCGTCAGCGCGATACCCTCGAGATGATCGCGTCGGAAAACTTCGTCCCCCGCGCGGTTCTGCAGGCGCAGGGCTCTGTTCTGACCAACAAGTATGCCGAGGGCTACCCGGGGCGCCGCTACTACGGCGGCTGCGAGCACGTTGACATCGTAGAAGATCTGGCTCGTGATCGTGCCAAGGCGCTTTTCGGCGCTGATTTTGCCAACGTCCAGCCCCACTCCGGCGCCCAGGCCAATGCCGCTGTGCTGGCGTCGCTGATCCAGCCGGGTGACAAGATCATGGGCCTGTCCTTGGCTCATGGTGGGCACCTGACCCACGGCATGAAGCTCAACTTCTCCGGCAAGCTTTACGACGTTGCCGCGTACGAGGTTGACCCGGAGACCATGCGCCTTGACATGGATAAGGTGCGCGAGCAGGCTCTGGCTGAGAAGCCGCAGGTGATCATTGCTGGTTGGTCCGCTTACCCGCGCACCATTGATTTCGAGGCTTTCCGCTCCATCGCGGATGAGGTTGGTGCGTACCTGTGGACGGATATGGCGCACTTCGCGGGCCTTGTGGCCGCTGGGCTGCACCCCTCCCCGGTACCGCACTCCGATGTCGTGTCTTCCACCGTGCACAAGACGCTGGGCGGCCCACGTTCTGGTCTCATCCTGGCCAAGCAGGATTTTGCCAAGAAGATCAACTCCAACGTCTTCCCGGGGCAGCAGGGCGGACCGCTCATGCACGTCATCGCGGCGAAGGCTATCGCGCTGAAGATCGCGGCCACCGAGGAGTTCAAGGAGCGCCAGGAGCGAACCCTGGAAGGTGCTCGCATTCTGGCTGAGCGCCTGACCGCCGAGGATTGCACCAGGGCGGGCGTCGACGTCCTCACTGGCGGCACCGACGTGCATCTTGTCCTAGCGGACCTGCGCAACTCCGAGCTCGATGGCCAGCAGGCGGAGGACCTCCTCCACGAGGTCGGCATCACCGTGAACCGCAATGCGGTGCCGAACGATCCGCGCCCGCCGATGGTCACCTCCGGCCTGCGCATTGGTACCCCGGCCCTGGCTACCCGCGGCCTCGACACGGCGGCCTTCACCGAGGTTGCCGACGTTATCGGTACTGCACTGGCAAACGGTAAGAACGCGGACGTCACCAAGCTGCGCGCCCGCGTTGAGAAGGTCGCCGCGGACTTCCCGCTCTACGACGGCCTTGAGGACTGGAAGCTGGTCTAAGCTTCCTTGCGCTCTTCAGCGTGGGCTTTCCGGGCGGCTTCGAGCCACTCGGGCATCGCGCTGAGGAGCTCTTTAATTTCCGCGGTGGTGAGAGGGCGGTCCATCTCGTTCTTCTTCAGCGAGGTCACGGAGATTCCCAGCTTTTGTGCCACGACCGGGCGCGGGTGCGGGCCCTCGCGGCGTAGGGTAGCGAGCCACTCCGGCGGGTTCTCCTGTAAGTCGCGCAGCTGCGCATGGGTTACCGCGTTGGCTTGAAACTCCTCCGGGGCGGCCGGCAGGTAGATGCCCAACTTCTTCGCTGCGGTTTGCGCACGCATGGCGGTGCCGGAAGGCTGCTGGGTTTCGTTGGCTGGGGTTTCACTATTCGGGGTATCAGTCACGCTCACAACGCTAGCAGCACCGTAGTATGAGGTGCATGCTCCGCCTTGTCTTTTCCACTGGCACAGAACCCGGCAAATGGTTTCGTCGCTACCGTGATTCACATCCACCAGAGTCCCTGGTAACCGTCGACGCCGATGACGCGATGGACGTTCTTCTTGCTCATGAGGCAGATCTAGCGCTGACCCGCTTGCCGGATTCGCGGGTTGATGACAGCTTCCACGTCGTCCAGCTCTATGAGGAAGCACCCGGCATCGCCGTTCCGAAAGATTCTGTCTACGCGGAGGTTGGGGAGGACGTCACGCAGGAGGATGTTGCCGAAGAAATAGTGAATTACCGGATTGCGCAGGACGGCAGCGTCGATGTTCCGGCGCTGCGCACCGCTTTGCAGGTCGTGGCAGCCAACGTGGGCGTAGCCATCGCGCCGCGGCCTTTGTTGAAGGTGCTGAGCAAGAAGCAGGTCGTGGCACTGGGCTTGGAGGACCCCACTGTGGCTCGCACAGTGATTGCACTGGTGTGGCGCCGGGCTGATGCCGGCGATGAGATCCAAGACTTCGTCGGGGTCGCAAAGGGAAGGACGCGGAATTCATCCCGCAATGCCGCTCCGAAACGCAGCGCACGCGACAAAGCAAAAGCTAAGCAAGCGCGCAGAAAGTCCCAAGAAAAGCCTCAAAGAGGCTCGGCTTCCAAACCGTTATCAAAAAGATATAGGGGTTCTCAACAGCGGAAACGGAGATAAAGCAACGTCTTTGTTGTCAAATCATAGGTTCTGTGGTGGCAGGAAGTGCTGGCCATGCCTACGGTGGGCATCGTTCTCAACAAAAGTACTTAGAACAGTGCTCAACTAGACAGAAAGGCTTAAGAATATGAAGAAGATGACTCGTCGTTTCGCCGCAGGTATCGCCGCCGCCACCCTGTCCCTGGGTGTCGTTGCTTGTTCCGATGCTGAGGATGCCGCTAAGGATGCTGGCGACGCTGCTCAGTCCGCTGCGTCCGACGCTACCGATGCTGCCGGTTCTGCCGCTAAGGACGCAAAGGATTCCATGAAGGACTCCGAGTCCGCCGATTCTTCCGAGGCCGAGGGCTCTGAGGGGGCCGAGGGCAGCGAAGGTGCCGATTCTTCTGAGTCGGACTCTGCCGAGTCGAAGGATGGCGCTGGCGCTGAGGGCGACAAGGAGAGCGTGTCCACCGCCAATGGTGACGTAGAGGTTCCTTCTGATTTCGCTCAGGCCATCAAGGAGAAGGCTGCTGAGTGGGGCGATCCGGAATCCATTGAAAACACCGACAACGGAAGCGTTGCTACCTTTGCCAAGGACAAGCTGCTGGCATTCGGTGAGGGTGACGGCACCCAGCCGATCATCGGCAAGATCGCAGAGACCTGGACCGAGGAAGGCGGCCTGGAGAGCAAGGTTGGCCTGCCGACTGGCCCGGAGCAGGCCGAGGGCAACGGCTGGGTACAGGAGTTCACCAATGGCACCATCTCCTGGATGCAGGGTGAGTCCGGTGAGTACGAGGCCACCATCAACTAAGCGCTCATGAAACGGCTCGCTGTCTTGTGAGCTAAAGCGACAAAGCTCCGCACTGATAACCACGGTGCGGAGCTTCTTCGTTTTTCACGGTCAACGCGTGAAAGTGCAGGGCTGAAGAATGTAGCTGCAGTGTTGGGTGGGAGTGGGGGAGAGACGACAGGCTCGTAGAGCCTGATGGGGATGGTGTGACGCTGGTGATTGTCGTTTTAATACTGTTCATCTTGCACCCATGTAATTTCAACCTTTGCTCTCTAGCGTGGACGGTGTCCGGACGCTAAGAACAGTCTCCGGACAGTTCGAAAACCACCAGCTTCACCATGCCGTCCCAGGTCGATAAGTTGGGGCGGGCATAACAAGGGAGAACCCTGCCGCTATGACCAATCCTTCCGTCCTCACCGAGCAGCCGCATGAGGCCTCTGTTTTGACCAAGACCTATGTCATCGATACGTCCGTCCTTCTCTCAGATCCCTGGGCGTTGCGTAAGTTTGCTGAACACGATGTGGTACTGCCCATCGTCGTTATTTCTGAGTTGGAAGGAAAACGTCATCACCCGGAGCTTGGCTGGTTCGCCCGCCAAGCTCTTCGCTTTTTGGAGGACCTTCGCGCTACCTATGAGGCGTTGGACCAGCCCCTGCCCGTAAATGCAGCGGGCGGGACTTTGCGCGTGGAACTCAACCACCAGGATCAATCCTTGTTGCCAGCGGCCTTTCGCGGGCCGGAGGGAGATCACCGGATTCTGGCCTGCGCGCTGAATCTCCAGCACGAGGGCAAGGATACCGTCCTGGTGACTAAGGACGTCCCATTGCGCGTCAAGGCTGGTGCCGTAGGCCTGCAGGCGGATGAATACCATGCGCAGGACGTCGTGCTCACCGGTTACACCGGCATGGCCACGGTGCCCACCAGCGCTGAGGTCATCGACGAGCTCTACGGGGAGGGCGAGGTGCTTATCGACGGATCCGTGACCACCGCCGGCACCCGCGTCGAGGACCTGCCGGTGCACTGTGGCATTACGCTGCAGGCGGGCGGGCAGTCCGCTCTGGGCCGGATGACGGCTGAGGGCACCGTTCGCTTGGTGCGTGGCGATGCGAATGTCTTTGGCCTGCAAGGCCGCTCTGCTGAGCAGCGCGTTGCCCTGGACCTTCTCTTGGATCCCTCTGTTGGAATCATGTCCATCGGAGGCCGGGCGGGCACTGGTAAGTCCGCGCTGGCGTTGTGTGCTGGCTTGGAGGCAGTGCTGGAGCGTGGCGAACACCGTCGCATCGTGGTGTTTCGCCCCATGTATGCGGTGGGCGGGCAGTCCCTGGGATATCTGCCGGGCTCTGAAAGCGAGAAGATGAATCCATGGGCGCAGGCCGTCTATGACACTCTGGAAGGTCTGGTATCCGAAAACGTCATGGACGAAGTCCAGGACCGCGGATTGCTGGAGGTTCTCCCGTTGACCCATATCCGCGGCCGCAGCCTGCATGATTCCTTTGTCATCGTCGATGAGGCCCAATCGCTTGAGCGCAATGTGCTGCTGACTGTTCTGTCGCGCTTGGGGCGTGGCTCCCGAGTTGTACTGACGCATGATGTTGCCCAGCGCGATAACTTGCGCGTTGGCCGTCACGACGGCGTGCAGGCAGTCATTGAGAAACTTAAAGGGCATGAGCTCTTTGCACACGTCACGCTGCAGCGCTCTGAGCGCTCTGCCATTGCAGAGCTGGTCACCGATCTGCTGGAAGGCGAAAGCTAACGCGTTCGCGCGCGGCGATCTCTCTGCCCTCAGCTTGGCATTGACGCCATGTGCTCAGTAATAATTGTTCTATGAGCGACAACGCGAAAGACAAGAAGAAGGATTTCCGCATCCGTCCCTTCAATGCGGCGGACTATCCGCAGATGCGAGAAATCTATGAGCAGGGCCTCAACACTGGCCACGCTACCTACGAGACCCGCTCGTTGACCTTTGAAGAGTTCAAAAACGTCAAAATCATGGCGTCAGTTTTCGTCGCTGTTGAGGCGGAGGATGATTCAAAGGTTCTCGGCTGGGTGTGCGCCGCGCAGGCGTCTACCCGCACCGTGTTCCACGGCGTCGTCGAGGATTCCATCTACCTGAGCAAGGAAGCCCAGGGAAGGGGCATCGGTGGCGCCTTGCTGGATCAGCTCATCGAGGTCTGCCGCGACCTGCATAAGTGGGCTATCCACTCCTGGATCTTCCCGGAGAACGAAGGTTCCGCCGGCCTCCACAAGTCCCGCGGCTTCGTCAAGGTGGGCACGTACTCGCACATGGCAAAGATGACCTACGGTGAGCTCGCCGGTCAGTGGCGTGATACGGACGTGTATGAGCTTCTTCTGCCGAAGCCCGAGGAGAAGAAGGCAGCAGCCAACCAGAAGAGAAAGTAATTATCCTGCTTTTCTAATGGAAGGGCATGAGTGGGGATAGAATTAAAGCTGTTCTCATTTCCCCTCGCTTAGAAGGTGAAGCATGTCCTTGCGCACTTCTGTCCTTGCCCTTACTACAGCCGTAGCCGTGTCGGCGGGTGCTTTCTCCGCACCTGTTGCCACGGCAGCAACCTATCCGTCGGCTGGTTCCGTTCCCGTGGCCGAGCTCGACGTTAATCAGCCTAACGGCGCTCTGGCCTATGTCTTTGCCGAGCCAGTGATGCAGTCTGACATCGACTTGGTTACCCGCCAAGTTCGCGAGCTACGCGGCAAAGCCTGGGAGGCCAACCTGCCCTTCAACGGCGGAACCCTCCGGCAGGCCGCTAGTGCCGCTGGCTACCGCACCCGCGACGCATATGTGAATTCAATCTCCTGGGACCGCGGTCTCGAGCACGCGGTTTTGCAGCGTGCTGCTGAGGGAAACTTCTTGTTTGATCATCGCCGCGCAGTTGGCACACGTACTCCTGAAATCTTGGACAACTACAACACCTTGGACAACCTGACCACGACGGACATGGAACATGCCGTTGAATCGTGGTCTACAAGCAGAAGCGGCGGTCCCAGCGAGTGGGACTACCTTGTCCGAGAGAACGGCCAATGGTCAACAAATAATGGCCACCTGTACACGATTCTTAATCCTGAATACGTGAAGTTTGCGCAGGCTCAAATCGGAGAAGTGACAGCTGGTCTCTATTCGGCCGATGATAAGCCGTCCGAACCGGCGCGGTTGGCGGCCGGTCGCCATGCATTCCCCATCGCCGTGCCGGAAAGCGCTATAAACCGTGCTGAACTGATGACCACGGGAGGAACCTCGGTCGGAAGCCAAGGAAGCCTGGGTTTGCGCATCGATGGATTCTGGGGAGCGAAGCTGGGGGTTCCGGTGGCGTCGCCAAGCAGTAGCGACCCAGAGGTTCTTGAAGTCAACGAGGACGGAACCTACACGGCCAAGTCTGAGGGCACCGCGACCGTCACCTTTAACACCTATGTTCTGCGCAATGGCCAGGCAAAGGTCTCGGATAACCAGATCACCAAGACTGTGAAGGTGACCAAGAAGTCCCTCGGCGGGGACTTGAGCTCCGGCGGCACGAACATTGGTGCCATCGTGGGCATCCTCGCCGGCGTGCTCGCGCTCATCGGCGTGGCTGCCCAGGTAGCACGCCAGTTGGGAATCTTGCGCTAAGCATCGTGGCAATAAGAAATCCTCGCTACGTGAATGCTCGTAGCGAGGATTTGTGCTTACTTCACCCGGTTTCTACGCCGAGGGGATATCTCAGCTCCCAGACCACCGTTGCACGTCGTCAAGGGCCAGCTTGTCTCGAAGCAGCGGCTTCTAATCAATCGTCTCCTTGAGGTGCTCCTCGCGGACGGGGAGGATGAGGAGGAGCGCGATGATGGCCATAGGAACCATCAGCAGGATGACGGGGGTTAGGCCGTCGTTGTAAGCGTTGAGGATAACGTCCTTGATGGGGTCCGGCAGCTGAGCAACCAGCGCCGGGGTAAGGCTGGAGGAACCACCATTGGCGCTGGCAAACTTCTCCGCGAAGGGCTTGCCTGCCTCACCCATGGACTTGATGGCAGCGGGCATGTTGGCGGCCATTTCATCCTTCATGTTGTGGATGAAGAGGGAGCCGACGAGGGACGCGCCGATGGCGGAACCGATCTGACGGAAGAAGTTATTTGCGGCAGTCGCGGTTCCGACGAGGGCGATGGGGAAGGAGTTCTGGACAATGAGGACCAGAACCTGCATGACGAAGCCAAGGCCGATGCCGAAGACGAGGAATTCTGCACCGAGCTGGGTCAGAGAGGTGTCTGCAGTCAGCTTGGACATCCAGAACAGCGCGCCAGCAGTGATTGCTAGGCCGATGATGGGGTAGCGCTTGTAGTGACCGGTGCGGGCGATGATGAAACCGACGGCTGTGGAGGTTCCGATCATGCCGACCATCATCGGGATCATCATGAGACCCGCCTTGGTCGGGGTCAAAGTGTGAACCATCTGCAGGTAGGTTGGCATGTAGCCCAGCACTCCGAACATCGCCAAACCCAGTACCATGCCGGCTGCGGTCGTGAGAACCATGTTGCGGTTCTTGAACAGCTGTACCGGGATGAGCGGCTCCTTAGCCTTGGATTCCACAAAGACAGTAATGATGGCGCCGATGATGACGGTGACACCAAGGCCGAGGATGATCGGGTCGGACCACTCGTATTGGGTTCCGCCCCAGGTCGTCATAAGGATCAGGGAGGCGGTGGTGATGGAGATGAAGATGGCGCCGAGGAGGTCAAACTTGCGCAGGTCGGTATCGCCGACGCGTAGGTGGAGGACCAGGGTGCATACGATGATAGCGAGCAGACCCAGCGGGATGTTCATCCACATGCCCCAGCGCCAGCCCGGGCCGTCAGTGAACCAGCCACCGAGGACTGGGCCGAGGACGGAGGAGAGTCCAAAGACGCCGCCCATGATGCCCATGAACTTGCCGCGCTCACGGGAGGTGGTGACCTCCGCGATGATGGATTGGGAGGAAATCATCATGAAACCAGCGCCGAAACCCTGCACGGCGCGGCCAATGATGAGCAGGTTCATCGAGTCGGCGAAGCCGCCGAGCGTGGAACCGATGACGAAGACGCCGATGCCGCCAATGTAGAGCCACTTGCGGCCCATCATGTCACCGAGCTTGCCGGAGATAGGCATGGCGATTGTCATCATGACCAAGAAGGCGGAGATGACCCAGCTCATGTGGTCCACGCCGCCGAGCTCGCCGACGATGGTGGGTAGAGCGGTGGCAAAAATCATCTGGCCCAAAGAGCTCATCAGCATGGTGAGCACGAGGGCGGAGAATACGAGGGCAAGGTTGTTATCCGGCTTGCCGCTGCCGGCCTGAGAGGCCGGCTTAGCCGCGGTATCTACCATGTCAGTCCTTTCGAAAATTTGTTAATGAGTGTGAGCGCAGATTCGAAGCGTTCCTCAAAGGGGATGTCGCAGCTGAAATCTGGCGACGCAGTGGCTATCCAGAATGCTTCCCTGATAGCAAAGGCAATGAGTATCGCCTCAGTCTCAGCCGTGACCTCGGGCATCTGCCGCAAGGAGGCATCCTGGTCAAGGCGCTCGGTGATGAGCTCCAGGATCTCGTTCGATTTGGCCCGCTTACGGCTGAGTGCCGCCGCTGCGGCATCGCTGTCCCCAGAGATCCGACGGCGACGCTCAGCGATGACCTCGTTGACATGCTGGCCAACGAGGTGTCCTTTAACTAGGTCGACCGCCAGCCTGAAAACGCTATCCGTAGGGGCGCTAAGGAAAGCCTTCTTCTGTTCCTCGGTGAAGTCATGACTCGGCGCACCGAGCACAGCAGTGTCTTTGGAATCAAAATAATTAAAAAACGTGCGCCGAGAAATCCCCGCTGCGTCGCAGATTTCCTCGACGGTAACGTCGGCGAATCCACGCTCATCCACGAGACGGGTGGCGGCGTCTTCGATTCGCAGGCGCGTCTTGAGGCGCTTCTGCTCGCGTAATGACATTTCTTCTTGCACAGAGTGCAACAGTACACCCAGTGCAAATTTGCACCAAGTGCAATTCGAGTGATTTTTGAAAGGGAGATCTAAAAATATGACGGTGGTTACTATGACGCTGAGCGTGGGCGTTGAAAACGACGAAGGCCGCCCTCCTGAAGGAGAGCGGCGGCGTTCGCGAAAGCGAGCTTAGAAGTTGTCGCGGTCGCGGTTGGTCATGGTGAGAACGTTGAGGCGCTCATCGAGCTCCTCCTCAGTGAGGTTCTCTCCGTCGACGAAGCCGAGGTCGATGACTGCCTCGCGGACAGTGATCTTCTCGTGCAGTGCGTGCTTAGCAGCCTTGGCTGCGTTCTCATAGCCAATCTTGGAGTTCAGCGGGGTCACGATGGAGGTGGAGGACTCCGCAAACTTCTTCATGCGCTCCTCGTTGGCCTCGATGCCGTCAACGCACTTCTCAGCGAAAACGCGGGAGACGTTGGCCAGCAGGCGGGCCGACTCGAGAACGTTGCGAGCCATCATCGGGATGTAGACATTGAGCTCGAAGTGGCCGTTGGAGCCGCCGAAGGCAACGGCTGCATCGTTACCGATAACCTGGCCAGCGACCATGGTGGCGGCCTCACACAGAACCGGGTTGACCTTGCCCGGCATGATGGAGGAGCCCGGTTGCAGGTCCTTCAAGTGGATCTCGGACAAACCGGTCAACGGGCCGGAGCCCATGAGGCGGATGTCGTTGGCAATCTTGTTGAGGGAGACAGCCACGGTGCGCATGGCGCCGGAGAACTCCACCAGGGCGTCGCGAGCGGCCTGGGCCTCAAAGTGGTTCTTAGCCTCAGACAGCTCCTTGACGCCGGTGAGCTTCTTGAGCTCCTCGGTAACCTTGCCGCCGAAGTCGGCGGAAGTGTTCAGGCCGGTACCGGTTGCGGTGCCGCCGATGGCCAGTTCACCCAAGCGCGGCAGTGTTGCCTCAACGCGCTCAATGCCGAGCTCGATCTGGCGAGCGTAGCCGCCAAACTCCTGACCCAAGGTGATCGGGGTGGCGTCCATCAGGTGGGTGCGTCCGGACTTGACCATGTCGGCGAATTCCTTGGCCTTAGCCACGAGGGATTCGTGGAGGACCTTGAGGCCCGGGATGAGGTCGTTGACGGCAGCCTCGGTCGCCGCAACATGGGTTGCGGTGGGGAAGGTGTCGTTGGAGGACTGGCCCATGTTCACGTGGTCATTCGGGTGAATCTCCACGCCATTGTTGTGGGCGATGGAAGCGATGACCTCGTTCGTGTTCATGTTGGAAGAGGTACCGGAGCCGGTCTGGAAGACATCGATCGGGAAGGCATCGTTGTGCTTGCCTTCTGCAATCTCGGTGGCTGCCGCAATGATAGCGTCGGCCTTCTCCGCATCCAGCTTGCCGGAATCCTTATTCACCTGAGCGCAGGCGGCCTTGAGAAGACCGAGCGCGCGGATCTGGGCAGCTTCAAGGCCACGGCCAGAAATGGGGAAGTTTTCCACAGCGCGCTGGGTTTGGGCACGCCACAGGGCGTCGACCGGAACCTTGACTTCGCCCATAGTGTCGTGTTCGATGCGGTATTCAGTCATGAAGTCACCTTTTCTGTGAGATGAGAATTGTAGAGTTCTTTATGTGTGCCGTGGCACGGCATTGATGGCCACCGTAGCACTCTTCGCAGGAAAGTGGATTAGCTTTCCTTATCGTGGGGGTTGGTGTAGTCCACCACGGAGTATTCCTGCAGCTTAGCCAGCTTATGGATGGAATCGACGTAGCGGATCGTGCCGGACTTGGAGCGCATGACCAGAGAACGGGTCGTGGCGCCGTTGGGGCGGTAGGACACGCCGCGGAGCATGTCGCCATTGGTAACGCCGGTTGCGGCGAAGTAGCAGTTTTCAGAAGAGACCAGATCGTTGGTGGTGAGGACGCGATCAAGGTCGTGTCCGGCCTTGCGTGCCTTCTCTGCCTCTGCTTCATCTTTAGGCCACAGCTTGCCTTGGATTTCACCACCCATACACTTCATGGCACATGCGGTGATGATGCCCTCTGGGGTGCCACCGATACCCATCATCATATCGATGGAGTTGGTGTCCTGGCAGGTGGCGATGGCGCCGGCGACGTCACCATCCATGATGAGGCGAACCTTGGCGCCTGCCTCACGGATCTGGCGGATAAGGTCATCGTGGCGCGGGCGGTCGAGTACGACGACGGTCAGGTCAGCTGGCTTGATGCCCTTGGCCTTGGCCACGGATTTGATGTTCCACTCCACGGACTCATTGAGATCGATTGAGCCAACAGCCTCTGGGCCGACAGCAATCTTCTTCATATAGAACACTGCGGATGGGTCATACATGGTGCCGCGCTCAGCAGCAGCGATGACGGAAATAGCGTTCGGGCGGCCTTCTGCCATAAGACGGGTGCCGTCAACCGGGTCGACGGCGATGTCCATCTCTGCACCCTGGCCGGTGCCGACTTTTTCTCCGTTGAACAGCATGGGGGCTTCATCCTTTTCGCCCTCACCGATGACGACGATGCCGTTCATCTCTACGGAGTTGATGAGCTTGCGCATAGCATCCACCGCGGCGCCGTCACCTTCATTCTTCTGTCCACGGCCAACCCAGCGACCCGAGGCGAGTGCTGCTGCCTCAGTGACACGCACCAGCTCCATGGCTAGGTTGCGATCGGGGATATAAGACGTGTTATCAGACATGTGTGATTAGTCCCTTTCTTTTCAGGTGGCTCGGCCCGGGGTGGGGGACAACCCGGAATACATATTCCATTCTTCCACTTTTCCCTCGTATCCAAGCCCGAATGCCTCCCCCAGAAGAGGGTCTCAGTCAAGTTGGCCACCAAAAGGGCAGGTGGGAGGTCGCTGTCGCGAGCGCGGGAGGCGGCGTGACATACTGGGCGGGTGGCATCTGAAGATAAACCTAAGATTTTTGAGGACGCGCGTGATATCACCCTGACGGTGGGCGTCATCCTCATCATGATGTTCCTGGCGGTTGGAGCAACGGGACTGTGCTCGATCAACCCGGAAAAGCCGGGGCCCGTGCAGAACGTGGATGCCGCTACGTTTCTGGAAATGGAGGCGCGCGGCACCGGGGCCGTCATCAGGGAGCCCGTCATGCCGGAGGGCTGGCAGCCTACGGCCGCACGGCGTAAGGAGATGGGCGGCGAATCCGGTGCCGTGGTGAGCTGGCTTACCGCCGAGGAAGGCTACGTGGAATCGGCGCAGACGCAGTTGGCGCTTGGCGATGTCCCCTCGGCCTACGACTCCAACTATCGTGGCAACTCCGAGCGGCGTGAGGTGGCGGGCCACGACGTGGAAATCCTGAGCAGTGACGACAAAGATGTGCGTCCACTGTGGATTACTGACTTGGGCGATGCCCGCCTCGTTCTTACGGGCTCTGCCTCCGACGCTGATTATGAGACGGCCCTCACCGCCTTCGCGGAAGCTGAGCCGCTCCAAATTGCTGAGGATGGCAGCGTCGTCAGCGAGTAAATAGTTAGCGGAACGTCACGCTCTGCAGCGTTTCATCCCACTCCACCTCGACGGCATCGCCGGCGGCACTGGTGAGAGACTCCGGGTCGAGCCCACTCAGGCGCGTCTTGCCCAGGTAGACATCGACCTTTTCGTGTTGGGACTTGCCGGGGAAGAGTGCAATTTCGACGAGTTTATCAGCGCTAAAACGCAGGACGATGGAGCCGGAGAAATAGCTGATTTCCTCTCCGCTCACGGTGTGCGGCGGGCCGAAAAACTCCTCGACGAGCTGGCGTGAATCCCCAAAGACCATGGATCCCGCTCCGCCCGACTTGGAGACGAAATCGACGCGATCTCCCGGGTAGCCGTAAATTTTCATTTAATCCTCTCCTGCTTCTGCATTGGTGGCTGCGCTATCGGTGCCCTCAGTATTCTTGCGGAGGGCTTCCTCTACGCGCTTCGATGCGCCGTCGAGGTGCGCCTCGCAAGCTTTTGCTAGGGCCTCGCCACGCTCCCAGTATTTAAGAGACTCGTCCAAGCCCATCTGGCCCAGCTCGAGGATCTTTACGGTCTCAATGAGTTCATCGCGGGCTTGTTCATAGCTCAGTTCTTCTACCGGTGGGAACGCGTCCTGGCCGGGTTGGCCGGCACCAATTGTGTCAGTCATGGGGTCAATTCCTTTTCTCTTGTGCTCTAATAAATCGTTTTAATCTGCGGCCTGGGAGGCCATTGCGGCGGCGGTAATCGAACCATCGCCAACGCGGATGCGCAGCTGCGATCCCGGGGGAGACTGCGCATAGCTGGTGACAACCTCTGGTCCGCTACCGTCGCGAGGCAGCACCTGAACGATGGCGTAGCCCCGTTCAAGTGTGGCCGAGGGGCCCAAGGCTGAGACGCGAGCACGCAACGAGGCTACCTGGTTACTTTCGCGATCCAACCGGTGCGTAACTACCCGGCGAATCAGCGCGAGGTTGCGCTCAAGTTCCTCGCGGCGCGCGTTGATCGGCACCATGGGATCGGCGAGGACCGGGCGGGAGCGGATGCTCTCGAGGCCGCGGCGTTCCCTGTCCACCCAGCCGCGCAGCGCTGCCGCCATGCGCGAGCGGGCTTCAGAGATCAGCGCATACTCTTCGGCGGCGGAAGGAACGACGCGCTTGGCCGCATCGGTGGGCGTGGCGGCGCGCAGATCGGCGACATCATCGAGCACCGGGTGGTCCGGTTCGTGTCCGATGGCGGAGACAACCGGAGTGCGGGCGTCTGCCACAGCGCGCTGGAGCGCCTCCTCGGAGAAGGGAAGCAGATCTTCCACTGAACCACCGCCGCGGGCGATGATGATGACATCGACTTCCGGGTTCGCGTCGAGAGTCCGGAGCGCGTCAATCACCTGGGTAACGGCAGTGGCTCCCTGGACAGCAGTGTTAATGACTTCGAACTGAACCGCTGGCCAACGATCCTGCGCTACGGAGAGCACATCGCGCTCGGCATGGGACCCGCGGCCGGTGATGAGGCCAATCTTCTTCGGTAGATAGGGAAGCGGCAGCTTACGGGAAGCGTCGCACAGGCCCTCCTGACGCAGCCGCTGGCGCAGCATCTCTACCCGAGCAAGAAGGTCACCAATACCGACGTGGCGGATCTCCGTGACCCACAGGGAAAAACTTCCGCGTCCGGCGTAGAAGGCGGGCTTGCCGTAGACCACGACGCGGTCGCCATCCTTGAGCGGTGAGGGGGCATTGCGGATGAGCGAGGTGTTACATGTCAACTGAACAGATTTTTCCTGTTCGACATCACGCAACGTGATGTAGGAGAGCTTCCATGTTGGCTTCATGTTCAGCTGGGTGATCTGCCCCTCCACCCAGAGGAAACCCAGGCGCTCGATCCAGCCTTTGACTTGGTCATTGACCTTGCCGACGGGCCACGGCGTTTCCGCAGAATTGGCCGGTTGGTTCACGCGCAGTCCTTTCTCTTGAGTGGTCTAGTCTCTCGGGTATGTTCCGTCCAGTGTAAGAGGCGTGCCGGACATCTGGTGCTACCGGCCAAGCCTGGCAAGCTGTAACTACAGTATGCGCGCGACTTTCGATACTCTGGGAGCCATGACTGAAACTGCAAAGAAGGTGCTCCTGGCGGCTCCCCGCGGCTATTGCGCCGGCGTGGACCGTGCTGTTGAGACAGTGGAAAAGGCGTTGGAGAAATACGGCGCCCCTATCTACGTGCGCAAGCAAATCGTGCACAACCGCTTCGTTGTTGAATCCCTGGCTAAGCGTGGTGTCATCTTTGTGGAGGAGGCTTCCGAAGCCCCTGAAGGCGCTCACCTTGTATTTTCTGCACACGGCATTGCGCCGACGGTGCGCAAGGAAGCGGAGGAACGCAAGCAGCTAACGCTGGACGCAACGTGCCCGCTGGTGACCAAGGTGCACAAGGAAGCACAGCGCTTTGAGCGCGATGGCTATCACATCTTGCTCGTCGGCCACGAGGGCCACGAAGAGGTCGAAGGCACCGCCGGTGAGGCCCCAGAGGTTACCCACTTGGTAGATGGCTTGGACGGCGTCGACAAGCTGCCGGATTTCCTCCACGATGAGAAACTCATCTGGTTGTCGCAAACCACATTGTCGGTTGATGAAACCATTCAGATCGTCAATAAGCTGCGTGAGCGCTTTCCGCACCTGGAGAATCCGCCATCAGATGATATCTGCTACGCCACTCAGAACCGTCAGGAATCGGTGAAGGCCATTGCCCCGAAGTGTGATCTCATGATCGTCGTCGGGTCCCAGAATTCCTCCAACTCAAAGCGTCTCGTCGAGGTCGCCCTAGAAGCAGGCTCTAAGGCCTCGCACCTCGTAGACTTCGCTTCGGAGATCGAAGAAGCTTGGCTGGAGGGCGTGAACACCGTCGGTGTGACGTGTGGCGCATCCGTGCCTGAACTGCTGGTCCGTGAGGTACTGGAATTCCTGGACGAGCGTGGCTACCACGACGTTGAGCAGGTGACGACCTCCACGGAGACCATCACATTCTCCTTGCCGCGCGATCTGCGTCCGGCACGCACCGCGCGTTAATCCTCGTCGTAGAGATTCTCTTCCAGCGGCTGGGAGGACCGCTGGGAGCGCTCCCGTGCGCGCCGCGCATTCTCTGCCGATTCAGCGGCGGCACGGCGGAATTCCTCCCGCTCATCTGCGTCGGGGGAGGCTTGTTTGCGCTGTTCGCGCTCCTCGGCCTGAATACGGCGGCGTTCTTCGCGGTCGCGCTCCCGGACTCGGCCGGAGCCTGTGGCTTCACGAGCAAGGAGCTCGGCTACGGAAAGACGCTCGGAGCGGTTTCGAAGGTCGGAAGCTGCGTCGGTGCGGCGCTTTTCCTGGGCTTTGGCCTCACGGCTCTTCGCACGATTGTCGCTGCGCCACAGTCGCAGGACTGCGAGTAGCGCGCAGGCAATTACTGTGACAATAAGTACGGGGAAGTGCTGCAGCAGCGGGAAGGCCGTGGTGAGAAGCGCGGTCTTAGAAAACGGCGACGCGCCTTCTGGCAAGGCTGACGTGGAACTGATGAAGCCACCGCCCACGGTTCCCAGCGCGTAGAGCAGGGGCAATGAAATTACCAGCATGTAGAGCCCGCGGGTTTCCACCAGCCAGGTGACGGCGAGCGATCCCAGTCCAAAAATCAGGGCGAACGGCAGCCCCACGCTGCCAAGCACTCCTGAGACCGTCAAAGCCACGAGCGTTACGACGAGCGCGAGGAGAAGCGCTCGGGTAAGCGGCATCCCGCGGCGGGGAGGGCGGCGACGATTTTTGGCAACTGACACGCCCAGAGAGCTTACCGGGAATGTTGGCCAAACCGTTATTCATTCTGGGCGCGCCGCGGCCAAGAACCGACACGGCGCGGCTCCACGGGCAGGCGGTCGACGCGGGCGGGGACGTCCAATTCTTTGAGCCGCCGTGCAGTGACCGAAACGCGCGAATCCAAACTAGCCAGGCTTGCGTTATAGGCCTCCACCGCGCGCTCCAGCCCGCGGCCCACCTTGTCGTAGTGCTCATTAAGAGTGTTGAGCCGGGTGTACAGCTCGCGGCCCAGGCGCTGGACCTCGCGGGCTTTATCCTCGATCTCTTCGTGCTGCCAGCTCACCGCAACGGTACGTAAGAGTGCGAAAAGGGTGCTCGGGGTAGCGATGACGATGTTGCGCTCGAAGGCGAACTCGAGCAATTCAGCGTCGATAGACAAGGCCGCGTCCACGAAGGTGTCAGCGGGGACAAAGAGGATCACAAATTGTGGTGTGGGGGAGAAGGCCTCGATATAGTCCTTCGACGCCAGTGCCTGCACGTGGGAACGCATGAGGTGCGCATGGCGGCGTAGGTATCCAGCCCGCTCCTCCGGGTCTTCAGTCTCCATCGCATCGAGGTAGGCGCTGAGCGGTACCTTGGCGTCCACGATAATGCTGCGCCCGCCGGCCAAGTGAACGACAAGATCGGGGCGGACGAGCGAGCCATTGATGCGGGCGTTCACCTGTGAATCAAAATCCACGTGTTTGCGCATGCCGCCGAGCTCGACGACGCGCTCGAGCTGCACTTCGCCCCAGCGTCCCCGAACATTCGGGGAACGCAGTGCGCCGACCAGCTTGTCCGTGCGGTCAGACAGGCGTGTCGACGTGCGGGTCACCGCTTGTACTTGGCTGCTGAGTGCTGCGAGCGATGTCGCCCGATCCTCCTCGATTTCTTGGAGCTGGAGGCCCAAACGGTCCATGGCCTTCTCTAGAGGGGCGAGTTCTGCTTGGCGGCGTTGAGACTCTTGAAGTGCACGGTGTTCCTCTGATGGCTGGGCGGACTGTGCGGAATAGGCGCGGGCCAGCCAGCCCAGAGCGGCCCCGATGATGAGGCCGAGGAACAAGAGCACTACGGGAAGGGAAGACGTCATGCCTGTCATCATGGCACGCTCCCCGGACACGGAGGCTTAGCTCTTGTCTTTTGATTGCAAAATCTGTTCGAGAGCGCCAATCGCTCGCTTGATTCCCGCTCGGGCACCGCTATCTCGTTCGCTGAAGTCTGCGTCAACGTCGACATCGATCTTTTGGTCCAGCGGGCTGGTGCCGTCGTGGGCTACGTCCTCTGCTGCGCCCTCGGGTGCGGCGTGGTCCGGGATGGACAGCCATTGTTCGCGCTTCCGGTCACCCTGCTGCTGTGTGTAGCGCCCGATGAGGAAGCCGGCGACCGTTGAGAATTCCAAGTCTTCGGCGGTCCTTTCGCCGGATTGGAGCATCATCATGTCTTGGAAGTAGCGGTAGACCACCGCGATGGTCGCCGCCGCCGGAACGGCGAGGAAGCCGCCGACGAGGCCGAAGAGCGCGGAACCTACAGTCACAGAAATCAACACGATGACCGGGTGCAGGTTCATGGCCTTCGATTGCAGCCACGGGGAGAGTACGTTGCCCTCAAGCTGCTGAACTAAAAGGACCAAGCCAAGAACGAGCAGTGCTTTGGTAAAGCCCAAGGAGACCAGCGCGATGGTCACGGATAGCGCACCAGCCACGATCGCGCCCACAAAGGGGATAAAGCCGGCGATGAAGGTGATGATGGCCAGCGCCATGGCCAAAGGCACCCCGATGAGGGCGAGGCCGAGGCCGATGAAGATGGCGTCGACAAGCGAGACCACCGCCTGCGCCCGCACGAAACCGCCCAGCGTGGTCCACACACGGGTGAGCAGCTCAGTGAGGTGCCAGCCGGTCCGGCGGCCCGTGGCCTGTCGCAACCAGGGGAGGAAGTTGTGGCCATCTTTAAGGAAGAAGAAGGTCAGCACCACGATGATGAAGAGCGTGACCACGATGGAGGTCGCCGTGCCAATTCCTGTGAACACGGAACCCGCAATAGAGCCGGCCTGGCGCTGCAGCCACAGGGCGATCTCATCGATGTATTGGCCGATCTCATCCGGATCGAGGTTGAGCGGCGGACCCTGTGCCCATAGCTGCAGGCGCTGAATGCCTTCCGCAGTTTGCAAATACAGCGTTTGGGATTGCCGCGCAAAGTCCGGAGCAATGAACATGAAAAGCGAGCCCACCGCGGTAAAGGACACGAGGATGGTTACCGCCGCAGCCAGGGCCGACGGCAACCCCTTGCGCCGCATGGCGCTCGCAACAGGGGCAAGCACAGTGCAGATGATGAGAGCAATGAGAACCGGCAAAATGCCACGCCAGAAGTTGCCCAACATGCGGAATGAGGCATAGAGGAATAGCCCAATAATGGTCAGGCGCAGTGCCCACAGCGATGCGGACTTGATGACCTCGCCGACCACCACGGAGCGATCCACTTGGTTGCCTGGCGGGTGCGGCGAGACTGCGTTCAGCGAAGCGGCGTCGACGGAATCATCGAAGCGTCCGCCAAGCGCTGCCTCAGCGGCGGCGAGCTCAGGCGAGGATGCATTGGGGGATGGCTGATCAGAACTCACCCCACCATCTTGCCTTAAAAGATCCGGGGTGCGTTAGGATTGGCCCCGTGAGTCTTACACTTGGAATCGTCGGCCTGCCCAATGTGGGCAAGTCCACTTTGTTTAATGCCCTGACCCGTTCCGATATCTTGGCAGCGAACTATCCGTTTGCCACCATCGAGCCCAATGTCGGACTAGTGGAGCTTCCCGATTCCCGCCTGAACCGCCTCGCGGAAATCTTCAGCTCCGAGCGCATCCTTCCGGCCACCGTGTCCTTCGTGGACATCGCCGGCATTGTCGAGGGCGCTTCCAAGGGTGAGGGAATGGGCAACGCCTTCCTTGCCAACATCCGTGAAGCTGACGCCATCTGCCAGGTGGTGCGCGCTTTCGCTGATGAGAACGTTATCCACGTCGACGGTGAGGTTAACCCGGCGCACGATATTTCGGTCATCAACACCGAGCTCATCCTTGCGGACCTCCAGACCATCGAGAAGGCTTTGCCGCGTTTGGAAAAGGAGGCCCGCAAGAACAAGGATCTGGCAGAAACCGTGGAGGAGACCAAGAAGGCCCAGGCCATCTTGGAGGATGACCGTACCCTCTTCGCGGCGTCCAAGAACAATGAGATTGATTTGTCTTTGCTGCGCGAGCTGCACCTCATGACCGCGAAGCCTTTCCTTTATGTCTTCAACTCGGACGAGGCCGTCCTCACCGATGAGGGCAAGAAGGAGGAGCTGCGCCAGCTTGTCGCCCCGGCGGAGTGCGTCTTCCTCGATGCCCAGACTGAAACCGAGCTCCTTGAGCTCGACGAGGCAGAGGCCCTCGAATTGCTGGAGTCTGTCGGCCAGGAAGAGCCAGGCTTGGCGACGTTGGCCAAGGCCGGCTTCGCCACCCTCGGCCTGCAGACCTACCTGACCGCTGGCCCGAAGGAAGCCCGCGCGTGGACCATCAGGCAGGGCTCTGCGGCACCGCAGGCCGCGGGTGTCATTCACACCGACTTTGAGAAGAAGTTCATCAAGGCAGAAATCGTCTCCTTCGACGACCTTGATGCTGCTGGCTCCATGGCGGAAGCCCGTAACGCTGGCAAGGTGCGCCAGGAGGGTAAGGAATACATCATGCAGGATGGCGACGTCTGCGATTTCAAGATCGGCGGCTAGCTCGTGCGCTCATAGCGCGTAGGCTGTGGGCATGAGTATCGCCCACATCCTAGACCGAGCAGCACATGCCACGCAGTGGCAAGAAGCCCTGTACAAGGACCTTCACCAGCATCCTGAGCTCAGCATGGAAGAGGAGCGCACCCGCGGCGTCATCGCGGATAAACTCCGGGAGTTTCCAGAGGCTGAGGTGCTTGAATTCGGCGGGGGAGTCGTCGGCATCCTCCGCAACGGTGAGGGTTCGACGGTTTTAGAGCGCGCTGACTTCGACGGCCTGCCGGTCACTGAAGACACTGGCCTGGACTACTCGGCCACGGGCGAGGTTATGCACGCCTGTGGCCACGACACCCACGTGACCGCCTTGCTTGGCGCCACGGAAGCGATGGCGAAGGCCACTGACGCGTGGTCCGGTACTTTCATCGCGCTCTTTCAACCGGGCGAGGAAACCGCTGAGGGCGCGCAATCCATGGTGGACGCGGGACTTACCGGCAAAGTCCCCACACCTGACGTGTCCTTTGGTCAACACATCTTTATTGATAAAAACGCCCCGGCCGGCAGCGTACTGATTGCGCCCGGCCCGGTCTTGTCGACAGCGACCTCACTCACCGTCACCGTCTATGGCCACGGTTCCCATGGTTCGATGCCACACCTCAGTGTCGATCCAGTCGTCTTGGCCAGCTCCATCGTGTTGCGGCTGCAGACCGTCGTGTCCCGCGAAGTCGATCCTCACCAGTTCGCCGTACTGACCGTCGGCGCGCTGCAAGCGGGGTCGAAGGCCAATATCATCCCGGATTCGGCCACCCTGCGCATCAATGTCCGCGCCTATAGCGAGGAGATTCGAGAGCAAATCGTTGTGGCCATCCACCGGATTGTCAACGCCGAGTGCCAGGCAGCGATGTCCCCACGTGAGCCGGAGATCACCGAAAGCGATAATTACCCGCTCACTGTCAACGATGAGGAAGTCACGAACAAGGTGCGCGCGCAGCTTGTCGACGTCCTCGGAAGCGACAACGTCCTCGACATGGAACCGTGGACCGCATCGGAAGATTTCTCGAGACTCCCCGATGCCTTCGGCGCTCCCTATTGCTTTTGGGGCTTCGGTGGCCGCACGGACGGCGTTTCCGTCCCGAACCACAATCCGCGCTTTGCACCGGAGCTGCAGCCGACGCTCAGCACCGCGACGCAGGCGCTCATCGCCGCGGCCTACGCCTACCTGGGAAATTAATCTTCCATCGCCGAATGGAGCACGGAGAGCACCGTGCGCCGTGCCGCGGAATCATCGAGGTGGGAATCCACCAGCGTCACGAGTGCTTCAAGCACCAGCAGAAAAGCAACGCGCGAGGCATCCTGCAGCTCTGCACGAAATGTCCCATCCGGGGAGGGGATGACCAGCGTGTAGGAGGCGAGCTCCGCCAAGGGCGAGGAGGTAAACGAAGTCAGCGCGATGAGCTTCGCGCCCGCCTCGAAGGATGCGGTCGCGGCTTTGAGCGTGAGCGTGGTCGACCCTGAACCGGAAACGACGAGGCACACGCACTCTGCGTCTAGTTGCGTCGCCGCGATGTGCTGGCCCATGGCCTCCGCCACGAACTCGGCGGGGCGCCCGATGCTTGTGAGGCGCAGCGCCATGGTCTGCGCCAAGGGAGCAGAGAGGCCATTGCCCACGAGGAGAACCCGCTTGGCCTGTGCTACTGCCTCCACTGTCGCGGCTAGCTCATCCTCGTTGAGCAGGGCAGTAAGCCCATGCAGGTAGTTGCTGAAGGAGGCAATCTCGGCACTCATGCGGCCGACGTGGGTGGAATCGGCACCCGCCGGCGGGGTGGGGCGCTGCGCAATCTCCTGCGTGAGCGCCACACGCAACTGCTGGTACCCGTCGTAGCCCAGCGCTTTCGCGGTGCGGATGACGGAGGTACGGGACGTGCCTACCTTGGCTGCCAGCTGGTCCGCAGTGGCGTGCAGGACGAAGTCCATGTCTTCGAGGATTGCCTGGGCCACGCGTTGTTCGATGGGCTGCAGGCTCGGCATGCGCGTGGTGATGTGCGCGGAGAGCGGGGCGGAATCAGTCATAGGGGTAACTATCAGGTGAATTTGGCGGCCACGATGCGGCGGCGGATAGCGCCGGAGATGGCGTCGATGGACATGGTGATGACGATGACCACGATGAGCAGGACGCCGACGACGTCCCACTGGCGGTACTGCGTATAGCCGGTGAGCATGTCACCGATGCCACCCACGCCGATGAGGCCGAGGACCGCGGAGGTGCGCACGTTGATCTCAAAACGGTAGAGCGCGAGCGAAGCCAGCTCGGGTTGGACAATGGGCCAGGTTCCCCAGCGTACCATTTCTGCCAGGCTGCCGCCGGCTGCCTTGACCGCTTCGGCTGGGCCAGTCGGCGCGGTTTCAATGGCCTCATAGGTCCACTTCGCATGCGTGCCGATGCCGCCGATGGCTAGAGCTAGCGCGCCCGTAAACGGGGTTAACCCGGTGACGGTGAGGATAATGATGGCGATGATGATCTCCGGTACCGCGCGGATGATGGCAAACAGCGCGCGCAGTGGTAGGCATACCCACCCCGGGGAGACCGTATTGGCAGCTAGGACACCGAGGATGGTGGAGAGGAACACGCCGAGCAGCGCGCCGATCCAGGCCATGGCCACGGAGCGCCAGGTCTGCAGGAGGGCCTCACCCAGCTTGGACCAGTCCGGGTTGGAGAACATGAGCACGAGGTAGTGCCAGATGTTCGAGGGCAAATCTTTAAGAGCCGTCAGATCAACGCGAATGTAGCCAAAGGACAGCGCCAAAATAATAAGGAATCCGGCCCACGCAGCGAAGACTCCCCAGCTGCGGGAGCGGGAGGGAAGTACATGTGCAGTGCTCATCGCAGCCTCTTTCGCAGGTTGACGGACACGATCTCTAGGGCGATGACCACGACGAGCAGCTCGAGCACGATGGCGGAGAGCGCGTCATAGCGGTAGAAGCCACGGACTTCGTCGATCAGCAGGCCAATGCCACCAGCGCCCACGAGGCCGAGGACCGCGGAGATGCGGACGTTGAGCTCGAGGGAGTAGATCACCTGGCTGGCAAATACCGGCCAGGTCTGCGGCAGGGCAGTAACCCGGTTGATCTGGGTTTGCGTGCCGCCGGCGGCCCGGCCGGCCTCCATGTAAGAATCATCCGCGGAGTCGATGGCTTCGGAGACGAGCTTGACCACGATGCCGACGTCGAAAAGCACCAGCGTGATGATGCCGGGCAGGGCACCGACTCCGAGCATGGCCACGAGGATGGTGGCGTAGACCAAGTCGGGCACCGCGCGGACAACGTTGACGATGCCGCGCACTAGCGAGCGCCACGGTGTCGATGGGTTGGTGGGCCGCGCCGCCCACAGGGATAAGGGCAGAGCGATGACCGCGGAGATGGCGGCACCGACGACAGCCATGGCGAGGGTTTCAAGCATCGGCTCCCACGTGCGCGGGAGGATGGACCAGTCGGGGCTGAACATCAGGGCCAAGCGGTCGGCGCCGTTGCGCCAGTTGCGAGCGATCTGCCCAAAGTCGATCTCGATTCCGCCCCAGGCGGGGACGCAGGTGGCGATGGTGAGCGCGAGAAAAGCAGCCAGCCCGCCAAGGATGCCGGGCCAGTTGCGCTGCCGTGGGGGAAGTACCGCCGTCATGCCCGGCTCTCCTGACTTCCCAGCTGGTCTTCCTCGCGGATGCGGCGGCCGTAGATGGCTTCGAAATCCTCCACGGTGGAGCCTGCGGCGGGCCCATCGAAAACTATCTTGCCGTGGCGAATGCCGATGATGCGCGTGGCGTAGTCTTGCGCCAGATCCACCAGGTGCAAGTTCACCAGGGTGGTCAGGTCCCGCTCGGTATTGATGCGGCGCAGATCCTTCATCACGGAGTGGGCAGTGGGCGGGTCGAGGGAGGCGACGGGTTCATCGGCCAGCATGATCGCCGGCTTCTGGGACAGGGCGCGGGCGATGGCCACGCGCTGCTTCTGGCCGCCCGACAAGGCGCCGGCCTTATTCCACGCCTTGTCGAGGATCCCTACGGAGTCGAGGGCCTCGGCGATGATTGCTTTGTCCTCGGCGGTAGAGATTCCCAACAGGGTGCGCCAGCTGGGATTGTGAGAAAAGCGCCCGACGAGGACATTGGAGAAGACGCTCGCGCGGTCGGCTAGGTTGAACTCCTGGAAGATCATGCCGATGCGGCCGCGTAGCTTCCGCAGCTGTGCTCCTTTCGCTGCGGAAATCTCGTGGTCGCCGACGAAAATCTTGCCGGATGTCGGTTGCACGAGGCCGTTGATGCTGCGGATGAACGTGGATTTGCCAGAGCCGGACAGGCCGACGATGGCGACGAATTCGCCGGGAGCGATGTCCACGGAGACGTCGTCGAGCGCCAGCGTTCCGTTGGGGTAGCGCACCGAGACATTCTCGAAGCGGATTCCCCACGCTTTCTCCTCCGTCATGGGTGAAGCCTTTCTGAGTAGGGGCGTCAGGCTACTGGGCGAAGCGCTCGTTGACCTTGCGCGCCATATCGATGGATTCCTGCTTGGCGGGAACCCAGTCGGTGATGTCGAAGATGGCGGACATGGTGTCCGGATCAACCTCGGAGAAGCCGTCCATGAGGTCGGTGATCTGGCCGCGCAGATCCTCCGGCACCTCATCAGAAATCACGACGCCACCGTTGGGGTACATGTCGGTGTAGCCGAAGACCACGAGCTTCTCGGCCAGACCTGGGGCCTCCGACGCGTCGATGGTGGAACGCGCATCCCAGAAGCTGAAGCCCACCTCGGCATCGCCGTTGTAGACCGCCATGATGGAGGCGTCGTTGGAGGTCACAGGCACCTTCTTGAGGCTGTCGACGTCGATGCCCTGGGATTCCATAGCCATGACCGGCAGCTGGTATCCGGCGGGGGAGGTAGCACCCAGCATGGCGACGGTGGTCTCCCCATCGATCTTCTTGAGCGCCTCGAGGCCCTTCGGACCCTGGCCCTTGTTCTCCTCCGGGGTGGCGGTGCCGTTGCAGTACAGGTAGTCGGCACCGCTGGCAGCATAGGTGGAGGCCACCGGCTCGTCCTTGCAGTACTTGTCGGGGTTGTTGGTGACGAACTGGCCGGCGTAGGAATCCGCGCCGAAGCGCTCGTCCTGCAGTACGGCGTGAGCGCCGTACATGTCTTCTGCAGAGGCCAGCTGCGCGGCGGAGGCGATGGCGATATCTGCCTGGCCGGAGCCGATGGCCTCGACGGCGGCCTGGTAGTCCTTGGTCACGACTCCCTCGACCTCGATGCCGAGCTCCTCGGAAAGGTAGTCAGTCAGCGGCTTTGCGGTGGTGACGAGATCGTTGACCTTCTCGTTCGGGATGAGCGCGAGGGTGAGCTTGTCGGGGGAGTTCGAGTCATCGGTTGAGGAGGAATCAGAGGAGCAAGCGGTCAGGGAGAGCGACAGTGCAAGGGCGGAGGCAGCGAGGGCGGTGAAACGGCGCATGAGAATGTCTTTCTGTGTCGAGGGGTGGAGTGCTAGAAGGCGGAAGATAGTTCAGAAAAGATGTCGGTGACGCGCTGAGCGCGCCACGTGGGGTTGGCGTCTGCGGGGGTGGCGAACGGTGTTTCCAATAAAACGGTGCGCCCGCCACGGGCAGTCACGGGAGCGAGATCGAAATCCCAGATATCGCCGAAAGCGATGATGGGGCTATCGGGGAAATCAGATTCGAGGATTCGAGTCAAGCCGTCGGGCTTGCCCACCCTCGTGTAGATGGCGTCGAAGGAGTTGCTCAGCCCCAAAACCTTTAGCGCCTCTGCGAGGCCAGTTTCGGGGGAGTTGGTGGCGAGAACCGCGCGGCCGGGATACGAGCCTAGAAACTCGGCGAGGCCTTCGGGCGCTTTGATTCCGGTGTCCGCAAGGTTTAGTCGGGAGGCCATGTAGGCCTGTTGGCAGGAGTCCTCCGGGACATCGCAATCCGCGGCGAGGCTGCGGACGAGGTCGTAGCCGTCGCAATAGTGCACTAGGGAGGCGTCGTTCGTTGAGAGCATGCGCTCGGCGGTGTGGGGGATGGAGTGGTTTCCGGTTGCCTCCCCGATGTGGCGGGCATAGGCCAGCACGGGCCCGTGGCCCAGGCTAACGGTGCCGTCGAAATCGAAGAGGAGAACTGGGGGAGATATGTCTTTGGACATGAAGTACAAACTAACGACGGTGTATGTACTTTACGACCACACGCGGTAAACAATGCGTGAACAGTACGTGCACACTCGCCCTTGGTACCCTGACTCACGGTAAATAGAAATTTTCCTCAGCGAAGGACATATAGAAAGACGCACATGTCTCTTCCAACCGAGCAACTGCTGCTCGAACGCTTCATGAAGCTCTCCATTGCCACCGCAGTGGCCACGATCGCGCTCAAAGTCGTCGCTGCTGCGGCGACGGGATCGGTGGGCTTTCTTTCCGACGCCCTCGAATCCGGTGTGAACCTCGTAGCCGCCGTCGTGGGGTTTGTGGCTATCAAAATTGCGGCGAAGCCGGCAGACGCAAACCACCAGTTCGGCCACGGCAAGGCCGAGTATGTTTCCGCGTTGGTAGAGGGCGCGATGATTTTCGTGGCCGCCGCGATGATCATCTACACGGCCATCCGCCGATTTCTGGTTCCGCAGCCGCTGGAGCAACCTGGGCTCGGCCTCTTACTGTCACTCATCGCCTCTTTGCTGAACTTGGGCGTGGGCCTCCTGCTTGTGCGTGCAGGCAAGCAACACCGCTCAGCTACCTTGCAGGCGGACGGAAAGCACTTGCTTACCGACGTCTGGACGTCCGTCGGCGTCCTCCTCGGCATTGGTGCGGTCGCACTGACTGGCTGGCTGTGGTTGGATCCCGTCATCGCGCTGGCAGTGGGCATTAACATTTTGTGGACTGGGTATAAGCTGCTCAAGGAATCCTTGAGCTCCCTGTTGTCGGAGTCCCTGCCCAAAGAGGAACACGCCAAGTTGGATGCTTTGCTCAATGAGCTGGAGGGCCGTCACGATGTTTCCTTCACCTCACGCCGCACGGTCGCGGCAGGGCGCCAGCGCCTTGTTTACCTCACCATGGATGTTCCCGGCGAGTGGACGGTGCTGCACTCGCACACAATCGCTGACCGCATCGAAGACGCCATCGATGAGCTTTTTCCCGGTGCGGAAGTGTTTATCCATGTCGAGCCCGAAGGAACGGTTCATCGCCGCATCCTACGGATGCCGTAGGCTGGCTACGCCGCGCCCGCCTTCCATGACCCACGGCCAACTGAGGCCATTTCGAGTGAGGACGTTTGCTCGGATCTCATCGGGCACGATCCAATCCTTGTTGGCATAGCCCAGCAGGTATTCGTCGAAGGCGGGGAGTTCGAGCCGGATTTTTAAGGCACCGTCGATTTCGCTCGCGGTGACATCCTCCTGCCAGCCCGCCATCCACAGTGTCTGCCCATCATGGCTAACGGTCGTGGCCTCCGTGCTCGCAAGAGCCTTGGCAGCCTGGGATTTGCTGAGCTTGGACCATGTTTGGAGGTCGGCTACGGATACGGGGCCGTGGCCTTCGACATAGCGCTGGGCTAGCTCTGAGAGCGGTTGGTCCGGTTCACGCTGGACGGTAGGTAGCGCATCGACATGGAGGAAGGTCTCTTGGTTGCCAGCTTTTGGGCCCTGTACCAAGTCACCGGCACCGCCGAATGCGCGGAGTAGGTGGGAGCCCCTGCCTTCTGTGGGGTCCACTCCAACCTCAGCGAAAATCTCGTAGACTTCCGTGCGGCTCAGGGGTTCGGTCGCTGCGCTGTGAAGCGCTTCCGAGGCGGCTGCCACCATGTCTTCGCTCAGCCCCAAACTCGGCCGCCGAGATTTCTGGCTGGAAGCCATTCGTGGATAGAGGAGGCGGGACATCCAGCGGACGTCGGCAGCCGGCATGAAGTGCAGCGTGCCGCGCTGTGGCCAACAGCGCACCACGCGATAGTGTCCAACTTCACCGAGCACCTCTTGATCAGTGCAGCCGGCGCGAAGGGCTAGTGCTGTGATGCCGGCATCGTAGGTCTGCCCCTGCAGAGCGAGGAGATGCTCAGCGACGTCCTGCGCCGAGGAGAGCTGTGATCTCGCGGCCGATGGGGCGAGGCCTTGAGCAATGAGCCGGCGGGCTAGAAGTTCGTCGCGGTTAAGTTCCTTCATGGCTGTCTACATTAGAGCCGGAAGGTCTTCATCAGCTGCATGCCCGTCGAAACCAGCTGGCGGAAGCGTTCCGGTGAGACGTACTCCGACGGCGCAAGCGGGTGCAGGCGCTGCTCGGCCACGGTGCGCTCGTTGGCCCACAGGCGCATGCCGGTAATACCGTGGCGGTGGTTCAGTCCAGATTCCTTGACGCCTCCACCTGGCGCGGCGATAGAACCGTAGGCGGCGGCGAAGCCTTCGTTGATGTTGACCATGCCGGCCTCTAGCTGGGAGGCAACCTTCCACGCGCGGCGGGAATTTCCGGACCATACTGAGGCAGAAAGACCGTAGGTGGTGTCATTGGCGCGCTGGATGGCCTCGGCATCGGAGCTCACCGGGTATACCGCCAACACTGGGCCGAAAGTCTCGGTGGCATAGAGATCCATCTTTGGGGTCACGCCGGTGAGCACGGTGGGCTCATAGAAGAAGGGCCCAAGATCCGGCCGAGCCTTTCCGCCATATACCACGGTGGCGCCCTTGGACAGGGCGTCCTCGACGTGGGAAACTACTGCATCGAGCTGGCGCTGCGAGGTCAGCGAGCCGATGGTGGCAGCATCGGAGAATGCTGCCCCGAGCACTTGCTGGTCCAGGGCGTTCTTGAGTTCTGCGAGGAACTCCTCAAAGACGCTCTCGTGGACATAGGCGCGCTCGGCGGACATGCACAGCTGCCCGGAGGAGGAGAAGGCGGTGCGTACGGCACCTTGGGCGGTGGGTTTAAGGGGGGCGTCGTCAAGCACGAGCATCGGGTTCTTGCCGCCCAACTCCAGCATGGTGGGGATGAGGCGCCCCGCGGCCTGGGTGGCAATCGACTTGCCAGCCTGGGTGGAACCGGTAAAGGAGAGCCCATCCACCAGAGGAACCAGGGCGTCACCCACCTCGGCACCCAGGCCGGGAACCAGCTGCCAGGCGGCCTCCGGAAGGCCCGCCTCAATGGCTAGGCGTCGCAGCAGAATTGCCGTCAACGTGGTCTGGGAGTCCGGCTTGTGTACCACGGCATTGCCGGCGGAGAGTGCTGCCAGGACGTCGCCCACGCCCAAGGACAGTGGGTAATTCCACGGGGAGATGAGCCCCACCACGCCGAGTGGGTAGTACTGCGTGCGTGTCTTGGTCAGCACGGGAAGCGCGCCGGGGTGGCGGTCGTTTCCGAAAGCTTTGCGGATGTTGACGGCATAGAACCGAGCACAGTTATACAGATCCATCAGCTCGTCATAAGCATGGGAGCGGGATTTGCCATTCTCGGCCTGGATGAGGTCGAGGATGAGCTCCTCGTTCTCGTGGACGAGGTCGTGTAGGCGCAGCAGGATGGCGGCGCGGTCACCTTGGCTGACGCCGGCGCGCGCATAGGTGACTGCCTTCTCGACGTCCCCGGCGGTGGCGACGGGGAAGCTAAAGAGCTTGTCACCGCTAAACGGCGCGTGAGCTTGGTGCTGCTCACCCGTGCCGCGAACATCGCGGGCGGGGTCCGTATCCAAGAAATTGTGCACTCGCTGGGGCAGGCGTGTCTGAGTGAAGGTTTTCATGCGGTCTATTGTCCCAAAAATATGGGATGCCGCTATGAGTTTTTCGAGATTTGTCTCACAAACTAAACTAGTTGTGGTTAGGATGACGCTATGCCAATCCTCGCGACCACTCCACAGGCCCAGGTGCGTTCGGCCGTTGAGCCGCTCGTCAGGTCCGGTGAAAGCTCAGCGCCCGTCGGCGTTATCGACCTCGATGCATTCGACTACAACGCTGCACAGATGCCCACCCGCGCCGGGGGACTGCCCATCCGCGTGGCCTCGAAGTCAATACGCAGCGTGGCGGCACTACGCCGTGCCCTCGAGCATGAGGGCTACCGAGGCATCCTCGCGTATTCCGTACCGGAGGCGCTGCATCTGGTCGGGGAGGGTTTCCGCGACATCGTAGTGGCCTACCCGAGCGTTAACCGTCAAGCCCTGCGTGAGCTCGCCGCAGATGACACGGCGCGCGAATCCATCACCGTCATGGTGGATAGCGTGGAGCTGTTGAGCCTGCTCGAGGGTTCTGTACGCGTGGCCATCGATATTGATTGCACGCTCCACTTGCCGGGTGCGGTTATCGGCCCGCGGCGCTCGCCCGTGCGCACTCCGGAACAGGTCTCAGCGCTGGCGCGTGAAGTCGTTCGGCGCGGGCACAGGCTTGTGGGGCTCATGGCTTATGAAGGCCAGGTGGCCTCCGTCGCGGATGGCCTGCCAGGTCCAGTGGGAGCGGTCAAGCGTTGGTTGCGTTCAAAGTCCATGGCGGACCTCGCCCCGCGGCGCCGAGCCTGCGTGGCGGCCGCGCGGGAGGTGGCGGACATCGAATTCGTCAACGGCGGTGGCACGGGCAGCCTCCAGGAATCCGCGGCCGAGGGAACTTTGACCGAGCTGGCCGCTGGCTCCGGCTTCTATACGCCAGCGATCTTCGATGATTTCACTGGCATTAACCACAAGGCGGCCGCGTTCTTCGTCTGCCAAGTATCCCGTGTGCCCGCGCCGGGCTGGGCCACGGTCAACTCCGGCGGCTGGATCGCCTCCGGCCCTCCCGCGAAGGATCGCGTTCCGGTTCCGGTGTGGCCAGCAGGGCTGAGCTACTCCAGTACGGAGGGCGCCGGTGAGGTGCAGACCCCGCTGCGCGGGGCTGACTTAGAAGTCGAGGACCTGGTGTGGTTCCGCCACGCCAAGGCCGGCGAAATGACGGAAAACGTCGACCGCCTCCTCGCCGTCGGGCACGACGGCGTTGATGTATGGGACACCTATAGAGGACAAGGATGGACACTCCGATGACAACCACATTTAGCAATTGGGCAGGATCGGTCACCACGAAACCGCAGGAGTTTGTACAGCCCTCCCGCATAGACGAGATCCCCGGAATTATTAGCCGCTCCCGCAGCGTGCGTGCGGTGGGCGCCGGCCACTCCTTCACTCCCATCGCGGCAGGGGAGGAGACGATGCTCAACCTAGACCACGTGAGTGGGCTGGTGAGCGTCGATAAGCAGCGCAAACGCGTCCGGTTCCTAGCCGGCACTCGCCTGCGAGACGTACCCAAACTGCTGCGCCCATTCGGGCTTGCCCTGGCGAATCAAGGCGATGTGGACCCGCAATCGCTGGCGGGCGCGATTTCGACCTCGACCCACGGCACCGGCATCAATTACACGGGATTTGCGGGGACGGTCACGGGCCTGACGCTCATCGACGCCGACGGCAACGTCCGCACCTATTCCATCGACGAGGACCCGGAGCTCCTGCGCCTCGTAGTCGTCAGCGTGGGCGCGCTCGGCGTGGTCGTCGAAGTTGAAATGCAGTGCGTGGATGCCTTCGACCTGCTGGCTGAGGAGTCTGGCATTGACTTCGATGAGCTGATGGATAATTGGGAGGAGCTCTCCCGCAGCGTCGATCACTTCGAGTCCTATTGGTTCCCGCATACCGACCGCGCCATGGTCAAGGCCAACACGCGCCTCGAACCGAATGGGGAGCGCCGCTCACGGCTTAAGCAGCTTATCGACGACGAGCTCATCGGCAACGGCGCCTTTGCCGCCGCCTTGGCGTTGGGGCGCCTGATTCCGGGAACGATTCCGACCCTTAATAAGTTCGCCACCTCGGTCATTTCTCATAATCGCTACCGTTCCGCCGCCCACGACGTGTTTGTCAGCCCGCGCCGGGTTCGTTTCCACGAGATGGAGTACGCCGTGCCGCTTGCCGACGGCCCCGCCACCGTCCGCGAAATCCGTCGCTTCATCGATGAACAGGACTGGCGCATCGGATTCCCGATGGAGCTGCGTACGACGGCCGCGGATGACGTTGCTCTTTCGACGGCGTCGGGCCGTGAATCGATGTACATTGCCTTCCACATTCCGCGTGCGCTGAATCCGCAGGACTACATGCCGAAGCTGGAACCTATTTTCCGTGCAGCAGGTGGGCGCCCGCACTGGGGCAAGATGAACTCCCTGTCCCGGAATGACTTTGCTCAACTTTATACAAGATTTGATGAGTTCTGCGAACTGCGCGAAAAGATGGATCCGGAGTGGAAGTTCGGTTCGCCCTACCTGCGGAAACTGTTCGGGTAGAGGGCGTCGTCAAGCGCAGTGCAATCCGTGAATTGGATTCGAAAGTATCTCTGATCTTTGGTAGCGTGTGGAAGTCTTAATTCCATAACGCTATCGAAGAAGGTGTCTCAAACGTCCTCTGAATCCCAGTCCCTCATTACGCCGACATTCGTGTTTGCGTGGTTGGTAAATTTCGCCCAGTTTACGGTCTTCTATCTGCTTGTGACCATCATGGCGCTCTATGCCGTGGAGCAGTTTCAGGCTTCGGATACGGCGGGCGGGTTTGCGTCCAGTGCCTTTGTGGTGGGGGCGACGATTGCTCGTCTCTTCTCCGGTTACATCGTTGACGCGGCTGGGCGAAAACGCTCGTTGGTGGCCTCGCTCATTGTGGTGGCTGTAGCCATGGCGCTGTACATGCCAGCGCACTCGTTGCCGATGCTTTTTGCCGTCCGTATTTTGCACGGCTTCGGTTATGCGGTGGCCTCGACTGCTGTGATGGCAGTGGCGCAATCGGTGATTCCGGACCACCGTCGTGCCGAGGGGACCGGCTACTTCGCCTTGGGGACGACCCTAGCCACTGCCTTTGGTCCAGCGGCTGGTTTGGCGATTGTCCACCAAGCTGGCTATAACACCGTGTTTATGGTGGCGCTGACGCTTACGGTAGTGGCCTTGGGGTTGGGACTCGTCGTCAAGGCACCGGCGCAGGAGCGTCGAAGCGTCTCCTTTTCCTTGGGAAATATCGTGCACCCAGCGGTGGCGCCTTTTGGCGTCTTTATCCTTTTGGTTGGCGTCGCGTACACGGGCATCATTACGTTTCTAAACGGCTACTCCTCCCATGCGGGCCTGGAGAAGGGCGCTAGCTACTTCTTCCTGGCCTATGCGGTGGTGAGCCTCATTCTGCGCTTTGTGCTGGGCAAGCTGCAAGATCGTCGCGGTGACAACATCATCATCTATTCCTCGCTCGTCTTCTTTATTGCTGGCTTGGTAGTCCTTGCTCTGGCTGCAGCTGATTGGCAGATCATTGCTGCGGGTGCCTTGGTGGGCTTTGGTTACGGCTCAATTCTTCCGGCGGGCCAGGCTATCGCCGTGCGCCTGGTGCCGATGCACGAAATGGGTGCGGGGATCTCGACCTTCTTCTTGCTGCTAGACCTAGGTATTGGCTTTGGTCCGATTCTGCTGGGGCAGATCATCTCCGCGGCGGGTTACTCCGTCATGTACTGGATGTTGGCTGCCTTGATGCTGGTGGCTTCGGTGGTCTACTTCTTCGTTCACGGGCGCAAGGACATCGCGCGCGGTGATGTGCGGTACGAATAATTTACTCACTGGCGTCGCGCTTTCCGACGCCTAGTAGATCCCCATGCCCCACGTGCCACCAACAACGCGCGTGGGGCATTATTCGTTTTGTGTCAGTCACCGCTACTGATTGAGGATCGAACGGCCTAGCTAACCCGTGGTGGCTACCCCCGTTTGTAGTAACGACTTGACGTGAATTTACTGCTGGCTATGGCTATGTGTGGTGGGGGTCGGTAGAATCATGGTTAGAACATTTCTTCTAACTCATGTTTCTCGGGGGAGACATTCATGACTACCACCGCCACGCACCCTTCAACCTCCTCTTCTTTCTTCTTCTCAACAACGAATCCGAATAATCCACACGCTATAGCCCGCGCGGCAGCCCGCCGCGCTATCTACAACACCTGGGTTGGTGCTATGCCCAGCCTGCAAGCCGATATCAACACCACCGCTTTAAGCTTGGTGGCTGCCTGGTCACTGCCCGAAGGCCACATCAAATCCGGACTGCGTGCCATCCACCGCCTTGATAGCCTGCCGAAAGTCAAAGCCATACA
>NZ_KV805193.1:185982-186528 GCF_001811565.1 Corynebacterium sp. HMSC078A10
CCTGCCGAAAGTCAAAGCCATACAAGACACCTCGTGCCTGCTCGACATCGAGTCCCTCATCGCTATTGACCAGCCCATGTCGGCACTAACCGCCTTGACTACGGAAACCCTGGATTTCATCGACACCATCCTGGCTGACTTTTTCACCCCTTCGAAACCCAATCAGGCTTTTCCTACACGTAGCCAAATCAGGCGTAAAGTCCGCGACATCTGTAAAACCCTGGATGACTCCATCGCATATCGCGATACCCGCCCCAAAGACACCTACCGCTTCTCCTCCAACGGAACCTCTGCCTGGCTGGAACTCCAGGTTGGGGAAGACACCGGCATTAAACTCGATGCCTTCATCCACACAGCCGCCGCAAAAGAAGGAATCACTGTTGCTGAAGCGGTCATCAAACTCTTAAGCGGCGAGATACAACCACCAGCCACCGTAGTCTTACACACCTACCAAGCCTGCGATATCGACAATGCCCCAACCTTTATTGGAGGCTTCGGCTGGCGACAAGAGCCCATGCCGCATGATAAAACCCGGGACTTAACCGG
>NZ_KV805194.1:0-206 GCF_001811565.1 Corynebacterium sp. HMSC078A10
GGGGCATTCTCAATATCGCAGGCTTGGTAGGTGTGTAAGACTACGGTGGCTGGTGGTTGTATCTCGCCGCTTAAGAGTTTGATGACCGCTTCAGCAACAGTGATTCCTTCTTTTGCGGCGGCTGTGTGGATGAAGGCATCGAGTTTAATGCCGGTGTCTTCCCCAACCTGGAGTTCCAGCCAGGCAGAGGTTCCGTTGGAGGAGAA
>NZ_KV805195.1:0-87922 GCF_001811565.1 Corynebacterium sp. HMSC078A10
AGGTGGAAGGAGTGTGAAGATGGATAGGAGAGATGCCGTTTGCCAGATGCCTTCTGCAGGACGCCTTCCTGGCTTAGGCAGTGATTTACTGCGGAACAACCCCATCCCTCTGCCGAACAACACCAGGTAGCAGTGCCAAGAGTGGCGTTGCTCATCCGCCCTGACCTAAGTCAGGTGCGCAAGGATTCTCAGCTCATAGCCAACACTGACCAGAAGCCAACGGTGGACGTGGCTACCGTGCTTTATGGCTTCACGATGCGCGGCGTCGAGCCTTCGCGTTAACTGAGGGCATCTGTTCGTGCCTTTTTGGACTCCTCATGGTGCCTGGCGTGGGCAACCCTGGCACTATGGAAAGCATGAATACTACTTTTCTGTGGATTGCGATAGCAGTCATCGTCCTGATTCTGCTGGTGGTCTTGTTCATTGTTCTGGGCAAGAAGCGCGGCGAGTCAAAGAAGGTCTCCTTTGAAAAGCCCGCGGAGGAGCCGAAGGAGCTGACCCAGCAGCAGAAGTCCGGCAACTACCAGGCCAAGTCTGGTTTTAATTTTGCCCCGGCTGGCGGCGGCGCTACCAAGGAACCTGTGCCTGCGGCTAAGGCTGACAAGCCCGCACCGGCCGAGCCCAAAGCTCAGCCGCAAGCGGAGAAGAAGTCTGAGCAGCGCGATGCCACCGAGCTCGCTAACGCTCAGCTCAAGGGCACGGAGGAGACTCAGAAGGCGGCGAAGCCTGCGGTGGAACCGACGCCTGAGGCAGAGCCGAAGCCTAAGGCAGAGCCCAAGCCGGAACCGGCTGCACAGAAGGACCAGGTAAAGGAGGAAGAGGATAAGGATTCCTCCGCTGGCCTAGCCGCTGCAGGAACTGCGGGCGTTGCTGCCGCTGGTACTGCTGCTTCCGGCGCCGCTGCCGTTGAGAAGGATGAAGAGGACACAGAGGAAGCTGTCCCGGCCACCGAACCGGAGACTGCTGAACCGGAGCCGGTAGTTGAAGCCCCGAAGGTAGAAGAGGAGGCTCCGGAAGAACCTGAGGTTCCGGCTGCGGAGGAGCCTTCTGCTCAGGTTGAAGCCGAAGAAGAGGCAGCGGAAGTGGTAGAAGCACAGCCTGAACCAGAAGCGCAGCCCGAGCCAGAGGAAGCTGAAGCAGAGGAGGCCGCTGCGGCGGCGGGGGCCCAAGCGGCGTCGGCAAGCGCGGCACTCGAGGCTGAGCCGGAGGAACTAGAGGTATCCGACGACGCTGAGGTCGTCGAGGCCCCGGCAGCCCAGCCGCAGGAGGATATTGCGCCGGCTGCCGGCCGCTTGGGCAAGCTGCGCGGGCGCCTGTCGCGTTCGCAGAATGCCATCGGCCAAGGCCTCATGGGTATTCTCTCCGCAGGTGACCTGGATGATGATGCCTGGGAGGAAATCGAAGACACCCTCATCATGGCGGATTTGGGTACGAAGTCCACGATGCAGGTTACAGACTCCCTGCGCGACAAGATTGCGGAGCGCGGAGTGAGCTCCGAGGCGGAAGCCCGCGCCATGCTGCGCGAGGCCCTCATCGAGGTGGGCCACCCGGAGATGGACCGTTCCATCAAGGCCATGCCGAATGAGGGCAAGCCGGCCGTCATCATGGTTGTCGGCGTCAACGGCACTGGCAAGACCACCACGACGGGCAAGCTGGCCCGCGTGCTCGTATCCATGGGACACAACGTTTTGCTCGGCGCGGCGGATACCTTCCGTGCAGCGGCCGCGGACCAGCTGGAGACCTGGGGTCGCCGCGTGGGCGCTACCACCGTGCGCGGCAAGGAAGGCGCGGACCCGGCTTCCGTGGCCTTCGACGCCGTGGCCGCTGGCGTAGATCAAGGAGTGGACGTCGTTCTCGTGGACACCGCTGGTCGTTTGCACACCTCCGTGGACCTCATGGACCAGTTGGGCAAGGTCAAGCGCGTGGTTGAGAAGAAGACCGACGTCGATGAGGTCTTGCTCGTGTTGGACGCAACGGTCGGGCAGAACGGCCTGACCCAGGCCCGCATCTTCCGCGATGTCGTCGACATCACCGGTGTTGTTCTGACCAAGCTCGATGGCACCGCTAAGGGCGGCATCGTCTTCCAGGTTCAGGAAGAACTGGGCGTGCCGGTCAAACTCGTGGGCCTTGGCGAGGGTGCAGATGACCTCGCGCCGTTTGAGGTTGAGGGCTTCGTGGATGCCTTGCTGGGGGAGAAGTAAGTCCTTATAGATCCCTGGGCTAGACCTAAGTTCTTTCGAGACGCAGCGCCTCCTTTGCGGGGCGCTTTCGTCGTCTTCGTCCCATTAAAGATGTGCTTTGGGGGAGGTCACAATGGTAGTCTAGGACAGTCCTGTCTATGTGAGGCTGATTAAACAGCCCTAACAACGGTTCGTGAGGCTACTCTTTCGTGACACTCTTGTATGTCGTCCTCCTCGCAGCTGTCGCAGTGGCGCTAGCACCAGTAGCCGTCAAGGTTGCTGATCGCGCAGCCGGCTACCCGCTAGCCGGCATTTTTATTATCGCCGCGGCACTGTTGGCTAAAGAATTTCCGGCACTGGCCCGGGGCGAAGAACTGTCCTATTCCGTGACGTGGGTGCGCGATGTCATCGCGCCAGGCGTTGACGTTAATCTCGCCTTCCGGGGCGATGCACTGGGCATTTTCTTTGCCATGTTGGCTCTCGTCATCGGCGCAGTGGTGTTCACCTACTCTGCGGCCTACCTGCCCAAAGGTAAAGGCAACGTCAGTTTTTATGTGCTGATGACAGCGTTTACGCTGTCGATTCTCCTGCTCGTGCTGGCTAACGACGTCGTGGTGCTCTTCCTGGCTTGGGAGCTGGTATCGCTGGCGTCGTTCATGTTGATCGCGCGCAGCGGCAAGTCCGGTGAGGCCGGTTCGCAGCGCACGCTCATCCTGACCTTCATCGGCGGCCTCACCTTGCTGTCCGGCGTGGCGATTGCCGCAACGGCTGCGGGGACCACGAGCCTCGAGGGCATCCTCGCCTCTGATGTGTGGGCCGAGCGCCCAGGCCTGACCGCCGGGGTTGCCATTCTCATTGCGGTCTCGGCGTTTACCAAGTCCGCGCAGTTCCCCTTCCACTTCTGGCTGCCGGAGGCCATGGCGGCCGCCACGCCGGTCTCGGCCTTCCTGCACGCAGCGGCCGTGGTGAAGGCCGGCGTTTATCTGTTGATTCGTTTCTCCACCATCTTCCATGATGTTGCAGCGTGGAACTGGCTGCTCATCGTCGCCGGTATGGGTACCGCAGTGATGTCGGCGGTCTTTGCCGTGCAGAAGACGGACTTGAAGAAGCTGACCGCGTACTCCACTGTGTCCCACCTGGGATGGATTGTGGCCACGATTGGTGTTGGCACCCCGTTCGCTATCGCAGCGGCCCTCGTGCACACGCTGGCGCACGCGTTGTTTAAGTCCTCCATCTTCATGCTCATTGGCGTCATCGACCACGAGGCTGGTTCACGTGACATCCGCCGCCTTGGTGTGCTGTGGAACAAGATGCCGTGGACCTTTGGCTCCATGCTCATTGGTGCTGCCTCCATGGCGGCGGTCCCGCCGCTGTTTGGCTTCGTGTCGAAGGAAGGAATGCTCACCGCCTTCGAGGAGGCACCAATTGGCTCGACCGGCCAGGTGCTGCTGCTCATCGTCGCCGGCGTGGGTGCGTTCTTCACTTTTACCTACTCCGCCAAGATCATCTTCGGTGCCTTCTTCGATGGCCCACGCAACATGTCGCATGTTCATGAGGCGCCGGTCAGGCTGTGGCTGCCCGCGGCGCTGCCCGGTGTGATGTCGGTGCCGATCATCTTCGTCATGGGAGCGCTCGATAAGCCGCTCGATAACATCGTGGCGGCCATCGGCATGGAGGGTCATTCCCACCTCGCGCTGTGGCACGGCCTGAACGTTCCGCTGCTTATTTCCGTGGTGGTGCTTATCGCTGGCATCATCGCGTTGTTCTTCCGTACGCCGCTGTGGACCGCGATGGAGGAGCGCCAGCTCCTGCCGCGCACCGGTAACCAAATCCTGAAGTGGATCCAGGACGTGTGCGCAGCCTTCGGCCGCTTCGTCGGCCGCATGTCGGATACCCACAACCCGTCGAAGCTCATCCTGCCGATTGTCCTCCTCGTCATCATTCTTGCGGGCTCCACTTTGGTGTCGACGGGCGTCGACGGCGTGGCCTTGAACCCGCGCGTGGATGGCCTGGACAACCCGTGGGATCTGCTGCCGCTGGGCATCGTGGCGCTGTCGATGTTTGGCTTGGTTCGTACCCGCAACCGCCTCACGGGGGCGGTCATGATTGGTACCGCGGGTACCGGCGTGACCTTGCAGATGTTCCTGCTGGGTGCACCGGACGTTGCCTTGACCCAGTTCACGGTGGAGGCGCTGTCCGTCATCGTCATGATGATGGTCCTGCGCTACCTGCCGGAGAAATTCCACCCGGTACAGAACACCAACCGTAAGGTTGGCTCCATCGTGGTGGCGGTGCTCGCCGGACTCACCGCATTCCTTGGTGTGTGGGCGCTGATGGGCCGCCACGAGCGCTCCGACTTGTCCATGTGGTACCTCAATAACGCCCCAGACATCACTGGCGGCGATAACGTCGTGGCCACCATCATCGTGGAATTCCGTGCGCTTGATACCTTGGGCGAGCTGTCGGTGCTCGGCATGGCCGCCGTCGTGATCGCCGCGGTCACCTCGACGCTGCCGCGCTTCCCGTTTACCTCCGGTACGCGTCCGGCGCCGTTCGGTCAGTCGCAGCTCAACTCGGTTCCGCTGCGTAAGGGAATTTCCATTGCCATCCCGATTCTGGTGGTCATGTCCTTCATCGTGTTCTACCGCGGGCACCAGGCTTCCGGCGGCGGCTTCCCGGCTGCTCTCATCATGGGCGCGGCCATCGGCCTGACGTATCTCTCACGCGGCACCGATGAGATTGTCTTCGGCCGCATGACCCCGATTCACCTCACCGGCGTGGGCATTATCGTGGCGCTGGTAGCTGGCTTCATCGGCTACATCCCGACGTCGCATAGTTCCGGTGGTTTCTTGACTGCCATCCACGGCCACGCCCTGGGGCAGCACTGGACCACGTCGCTCATCTTTGACCTGGGTATCTACCTGGCGGTCCTGGGCATGCTCACGATGGCCATCAATGCTTTGGGTGGCTATCTGCGGCCAGGCACCGAGCGGGACTTCTTGCCGTGGGTCCACGATGATGATTCCGCGTTGCCGAACACGCCGCGCGTGGTGCTGGAGGATGTCGATGACCCCTACCCCGAATCCATCAACCCGTCTTCGGACCCAACGGCGTTGCTCAATGAATCCGAGGCACGCCGCCGCGCGTCCTCGCCCCACCACACTTCGGCTACAGAGGAGAAGAGCTCATGATCCTCGCACTGACCATTGCATTGCTCATCGGTAGCGCTGTCTACCTCATCCAGCAGCGCGGCCTCGTGCACATCGTGCTGGGCATGATGGCCTTCGGCCACGGTGCCAACCTCATGCTTCTGGCCACCGGCGTGTACTCTTACCGCGGAGAGTCCTTTCCGTCGCAGGTGGGCATGGACCAGATGGCTGACCCGCTGCCGCAAGCCTTTGTGCTGACCGCCGTGGTGATTTCCATGGCAACCTCGACCATCCTGCTGACCATGGCGGCGATGGGCGCGAACGACGACACGGACGTCGTGGAGCCTGTGGATGACAACACCATTGACCACGCTTTCTCCACTCTGGGACGAGATACCCAGAACCGCGAGATTCTGCAGCGCTCGGCCAACAAGATGGATCGTTTGAAAGAACTCGAACAAGAGGAGGACAACTAGATGTATGACACCGTAAGCGCCCTCCTCCCGCTCTTCCCGGCGGTTCCCCTCGTATCGGCGGCGCTCGCATTGCTCGCGCCGTGGCATCGTGTGCGCGATGCCATCATGCTCATCGTTCCGGGCGTGGGTATCTTCGCTTCCTTTGCGCTGCTGCTCTACACCATGAACAACGGTGTGGTGGCGCATAGCGTGGGTAACTACGTGGGTAACGCAGGTATCGCCTTCGCGGCCGATACCTTCTCAGCACTGATGCTCATCACGACGATGATCGTGGCCTTCGGCGCCAACTGGTTTGCCATCGTGGGCGGCGAGACTAAGTCTCGCTACTACCCATCGCTGACGCTTATCTTGATCACCGGCGTGTGCGGCGCCCTGCTCACCGCTGATCTCTTCAACTTCTTCGTGTTCATCGAGGTCATGCTACTGCCGTCCTATGGCCTCATCACCATGTCTGGTACCTGGTCACGCTTGGCTGCCGGCCGCGCCTTCGTGCTGGTGAACTTGTTCGCCTCCACGCTTTTGGTGGTCGGTGTGGGCTATATCTACTCGGTGGCTGGCGTGGTCAACCTGGCGGCGCTCACGGGTGCTGCCGCCGGTAATGGTCCGGTGACGGTGGCCTCGGGCATCATCGTTATCGCCATCGCCGCGAAGGCCGGTGTGTTCCCCGTGCAGTCGTGGCTGCCGCGCACCTACCCGGGAACGTCCGCTGCCGTCATGGGCCTGTTCTCTGGCCTGCACACCAAGGTCGCGGTGTACATGCTCTACCGCCTGTGGGTGCAGCTCTTTGATATGGACCAGCGGTGGGGGACACTCATCATCGTCATCATGATCATCTCCATGCTGGTTGGTGCTTTCGGCGGCCTAGCTGAAAACTCCATTCGCCGCGTGCTGGGCTACCAGATGCTCAACGGTATGCCCTTCATCCTCGTGATGATGGCCTTCACTACCCATGATGCCCAGCGCGCGCTGGCTGCTGGAATCCTGTACACCATTCACCACATGCTCACGGTGGGCTCGCTTATTTTGGCCTCCGGTGCTATTGAGGAGACCTACGGTACGGGCAGGCTCAACAAGCTTTCTGGCTTGGCGCGCCGTGATCCGATTATCGCGTGGATCTTTGCCGCCGGTGCCTTCTCCGTCGTGGGCTTCCCACCCTTCTCCGGTATGTGGGGCAAGGTCCTCATCGTCGCGGAAATCGCCCGTACCGGCGGGGGATGGGCCTGGACCGTAATCACGGTGATCATCATCGCGTCCTTCGCGGCATTCCTTGCCATGTTGCGCGTGTGGCGCCGAGTCTTCTGGGGCAAGGACCTGCCCAAGGAGAAGGTGCCCGATGAACTTGTGATTCGCAAGAAGCTGATGGCGCCCTCGGCAGCGCTCATTTTGGGCTCGCTGACCATGTTCGTTCTATCCGGTCCGGTCATCAGCGTCACGATGGAAGCCTCAGCGGACTTGTTGAATACGGAGGCTTATGCAGACGCAGTGCTTGGCGACGGCCCCGTAGCCCTACCCGACATCGACTCCCTTCAGGAGGGCCGTTAAATGAAGACTGCAGTGCATGCCGTTGTCTACGCGCTATGGCTGATCAAGGAAATCTTCGTCGCGGGTTTCTCGCTCGCCGCGGAATCCTTCAAGCCGCAGAATAACTACCGGCCGGTAGTGGTGCGGTACCCCTTGCGCGTGACTAGCGCGTGGGAGATCTTCTGGTTCACCTCGTCCATTACGGCAACCCCGGGGACGCTGTCCTTGGGTTTGCGCGAGCCGGTGGCAGAAGGCCTGCCGCGCATCGTGCTGGTTCAGGCGGTCATGGGGGATGACCCAGCCAGCATCATGGAAGATCTGGCGGATATGGAGGAGCGCCTCGCCCCGCGGGTGAAGGGAATTGACTATGGCGTTCCTGGTCAGGGCCCCACAAAGGAGCTCGCGCCCACGTTTTACGAGTACCCGCTGGATACGCTGGGCCGCCATATGCGTGCACCCGATATCGCGAAGACGGACGATACCCCGCTGGCCGCGCATGATGTGGAGAAGTATTCCGTGTGGCCCCTGCGCCAGGTTGCGCAGAACAAGGATGCCCGAAAGGATGATAAGAAATGATTGATTTTTCCTCGATGAGCGCCTTTCAATGGGTAGTTTTTGTCTGTATTTTCCTCATTGGTGCATCGGTGTGCGCGGCGTTGGTGCTGGCGTTGCGCTCCCGCGATGAGCTCACCCGAACCGTGATGAGTGACATGGTCTTTTACGGCATGCTGTGCATGTATATTTCGTGGTCCATGACTAATCACGCGTCCATCGTCTATGACATCGCCATGCTCGCGGCTATTGCGGCCGGCGTTCTGCCGACGTTGTCGATGGCCCGCATCATCTCGAAGGGTAGGAGGTAAGACCATGACTATCGCGGAGATTATCGCCTCGATTCTGTTGGTCGTAGCCACGGTCTTGGTCATTGGGACCGCCATCGCCTTGTGGCGTGCGCCCGATGCCCTGACCCGCGTCAACCTGCTGGGGCCGACGGTCGGTTTGGCCGTTCCGCTGCTGCTTGTGGCGAAGTTGGTCGTGGATTTTGCTGAGAACGGGTTTTCCCTGTGGTCGCTGATCAAGGTCATGATCGCGTGTTTCGGCGTGTGGATCATCGCGTCGGTGGGCTCCTTCTACATGGGCCGTTCCATCTACGGCGTGACCGTCACGGATGTGAAGTACGCCAAGCGCATGCGCAAGAGTATGCAGACAGTTGAAGCCTCTGAGGAAGAAATCTAGGGGAGAAGCTTCAGGAAAGCGGTGAGGATAGTGCTGTTCTCACCGCTTTTTAGATCGTGGATGTGATCTAGGACTCATACTTCTTCCTAAATCTATAGAGCTATAGGTATTTTGGGAACTGTACCTATCAAGTTATAGAAAAGAGGTTAGTTGAACTATGACTCCTGATGCATTCTCGTCCGGTGATGCAGCGTGGATGCTGATCAGCGCATCCTTGGTGCTGCTCATGACCCCCGGATTGGCATTGTTCTACGGCGGAATGGCGGGCAATCGCCACGTCCTCAACATGATGATGATGTCCTTCGGCGCGTTAGCGCTGGTCCCAGTACTCTACGTCCTGTGGGGATGGTCAATGTCTTATGCGGGCAGTTCGCTGGCGGGAATCGTGGGCAACCCGTTTGAAGCCTGGGGGCTGCGCGGCCAAATCACCGGGCCCGCCGCCGAGTACATTGCCGGTAGCGCTGGTTATCCCAACGTCATCGACATCGGTTTCCAAGCCACGTTCGCCATTATTTCGATAGCCATCATCTCCGGTGCCCTCGCCGGCCGCGTGAAGTTTTCCGCGTGGTTAACTTTCGCAGGCGTGTGGGTGACCTTCGCCTACTTTCCGCTCGCCCACATGGTGTGGGGCGGGGGGAGTGCTCTCCCATGCCCCGCGCTCACTCGCAGCGTGGCTCTTCGGTGTATCAAACGGTGAGGCCCTCATCGCTCCCATCGACTTCGCCGGCGGTACCGTCGTGCACATCTCCGCTGGTGCGGCTGCCCTGGTTCTGGCCATCGTCGTGGGCCCGCGCGCGGGCTTTCCGAAGCACATCGATAGGCCCCACAACCTCCCGATGGTGATGCTGGGCGCTGCGCTTCTGTGGTTCGGCTGGTTCGGTTTCAATGGCGGTTCCGCCTTCGCTGCGGATGGGCTAGCAGGCTTGGCATGGCTCAACACCACTGTTGCGGCGGCCGCAGCGATGCTCGGCTGGATGCTGGTCGAACGCATCCGAGACCACGCCGCTACTTCGCTTGGCGCAGTATCCGGCGCTATTGCGGGACTCGTCGCCATCACCCCGGCGGCAGGAGCGCTCAGCCCGCTCGGTTCTCTCGCCCTCGGCTTCCTCGGCGGGATTATCGCCTGCCTGTGCATCGGCCTGAAGTACCGTTGGGGCTTTGATGATTCCCCGGATGTCGTTGGAGTCCACCTGTGCGCTGGTCTGTGGGGAACCGTCGGATTGGCCTTCTTTGCCACGGATAACGGCATCCTCACTGGGCACTTTTCGGAAGGCCTCAAGCTGCTCGTCGTCCAAGCGCTCATCGCGATCGTCGCGATGCTGTTCTCAGCTGCTATTACTCTGGTGGCGGCACTCATCATCCGCGCCACCCTGGGGTGGCGGATTGATGATGAAGCCGAAGGCATCGATCTGTCTGAGCACCGTGAGACCGCTTATGATTTCCGTGAGTCCGTGGCGTCGCACCGCCGCCACACCCACGACGCTAGGATTAATCCTGCACCAACCGTCCAGCCGCGGGTCGACACCGCCGGAGCTAAGGAGTAACAGATGAAGCTCATCACTGCCATCGTCAAACCGTTCACGCTGCCGGAAATCCGTGAGGCCTTGGAGCAGCACGACGTGCACGGCCTGACCGTGACCGAGACCCAGGGTTTCGGTCAGCAGCGCGGCCACAGCGAGGTCTACCGTGGTGCCGAGTATGCCACCGACTTCGTACCCAAGGTCAAGCTGGAGGTAGTCACCTCCGACGAACAGGTGGAGGATATCCTTTCTGCCATCGTTGATGCTGCCTATACCGGAAAGATCGGTGACGGCAAGATCTGGATTACTCCTGTTGAGGACGTCATCCGCGTGCGCACCGGCGAGCGCGGCGAGGCAGCCCTGTAAGAAGTGTCTACGGCCGCTCAACTGCGTGAGGAAGCCTATGCCTCGGCGATAGATCTCACGCAGTCCCTGCAGCTTCCGCCCGGCTGTGCGCTTGCCGCCACGGGTTCCTTCGCCCGCCGGGCGATGGCCCCTTTTTCGGATCTCGACCTCATCCTCCTTCACCCGGATGATATGGAGCTGCCCGAAGATGTGGTCGCCGAAATCTGGTACCCCATCTGGGATGCCAAATACCGGCTTGACTACGCTGTGCGCACTCCGCGCGAGTTCGGTGCCATCGCCGGTTCTGATCCCGCCGCCGGCTTCGCGCAGCTGGACCTGGCCTTCGTCGCCGGCGATAAGCAGCTGGTAGATTCTACCCGCGCCCAGGTCTATGCCTCGTGGCGTCGCCTGCTGCAGAGCAACTTCGACGCTTTCGTCGACCTCGCCATCACCCGCTGGCGCCGCTCCGGCACCCTGGCCACGATGACCCACCCGGATATTAAAAATGGGCGCGGCGGCCTGCGCGATATCCAATTCCTGCGGGCGCTCGCCCTCGGCAACCTCGCGGATGCCCCAGCACTTGAGGAGGAGCAGGCCTTGCTTCTCGACGTCCGCACGCTCCTCCACGTCACCGCCCGCCGGCACCGCGACGTCCTCGACCCCGAATTCGCCGCGGAGATCGCCCACGAGCTTGGTTTCGCCGACCGTTATGAGTTGTCCGCGGCCGTCGTCACCGCTGCTACTGCGGTAGACAAAGCCGTGGAGAGGGCATTGGCGACTGCCCGGGGAGTCGTATCCAAACGCAGCCACAACCGCACACGCAAACCCCTCGATATCGGGGTGGTTGATGCCGGGGGCGAGATCCGTCTCGCACGCACCGCCAACTTGGATGAGCCGTGGTTGCTTTTGCGCGTGGCCGCCGCCGCAGCGCGCTCGGGCAGAAGCGTCCCGCCTCATGTCTGGGAACAGCTGCGCGAGTTGCCGGAACTGCCCGAACGCTGGCCCGCCGCTGCGACGGATGCATTCTTCAGTTTATTGTCCTCGCCCCTCAACACTCCGCGCCTCATCCAGGAGATGGACGCGCATGGCCTGTGGGAGCGAATCGTCCCAGAGTGGGAGCACATTCGAGGCTTGTTGCCGCGGGAGCGCACGCACTCTCACACCGTGGACTATCACTCCATCCTTACCGTCGCGCGCTGTGCAGAAGCCCGCACCTCCGTGGCGCGGCCCGATCTGCTGCTCTTGGTGGGGCTCTACCACGATATTGGGAAAGGATATGGCCGCCCTCACGAGCTGGTGGGGGCGGAGATGGTGGCGCGTGCCGCGGCCAAGCTTGGTCTCGACCTGGCGGATCGCTCCCGCGTGCAAACCGTGGTCGCAGAGCACACCACTCTGGCGCGCATCGTCTCCCGCACGGACCCCTTATCCGATGAAGCGCGTGACGAGCTCCTCGAAGCCGTGCGTTATGACTACCTGACTCTGGCGCTCCTCGTTGTGCTCGCCCGCACCGATGCCGAGTCCACCGGTCCTAGCGTGTGGAACCGCAGGCTGGAGAAGGGAATCGAAGCGGTCAGTGGCCGCGCTTTCGCACAACTGGAAGCACTTCGACCAGTTCGTCCTCTGGTTGCCGCCGACCGTGATATCGGACTGCGCCACAACCCCGAGGATGACAGCTTTACCGTCCTGTGGCGCGGCAGCTACCAACGGGAGGCTGTGCGCGCGCTGGCGCTCATCGCAGCGTTGGGCTGGAACATCCTCTCCTCGCGCCTCGTGCGCACTGAGGAGGGCTATGCTGGCGAATTCGATATCCGCGCCCTCCACGGTGCCATCGATCTCGCAACGGTAGAGGAACGCCTCGTGCAGTCTTATAAATCCGGAACTTACACGGTGCTGCCGGATTTTGTACCAGGGCCCGCGACTGCGATGTGGACCAGGGGAGTCTTCGAGGTTCGAATTGATGACTACCCAGGTACCCTAGGCCACGTGCTGGCGCTGCTTCCGGAGTGCGAGTGGCTATCCACCACCACACCGGGCGCCACGATGGTGCTTCACGCAGTGCCGCTTGGCGACGTCCCCCGTGCCACCCTGGTCCGGAATGTGACCCAAGCACTGGTCAACGGCTAAGCTGGGGAAGTTATAAATTTATCCACGATAGTTGAGGGAGCACTTTTAACGTGTTTGAGTCTTTGTCTGACCGCTTGCAATCAGCCCTGTCCGGCCTGCGCGGCAAGGGCAAGCTGACCGAGGCGGACATCAATGCCACAGCACGCGAAATCCGTCTGGCGTTGCTGGAGGCGGACGTCTCGCTCAACGTCGTGCGCGGCTTTATTAAGCGCATTAAGGAACGCGCGGCAGGTGCCGAGGTTTCTGAGGCACTGAACCCGGCGCAGCAGGTAGTCAAGATCGTCAACGAGGAGCTCATCGAGATTCTCGGCGGCGAGACCCGCCGCCTGAACCTGGCGAAGAACCCGCCGACGGTCATCATGCTCGCCGGCCTTCAGGGTGCTGGTAAGACCACCTTGGCGGGCAAGCTTTCCAAGCATCTGGCTTCCAAGGGGCACACCCCGATGCTGGTGGCTTGTGACCTCCAGCGCCCGGGCGCGGTGCAGCAGCTGCAGATCGTCGGCGAGCGCGCCGGGGTAGACGTCTACGCTCCGGATCCTGGCACCTCCCTGGATTCCCACGAGCATGAGATGGGTACCTCTCATGGGGATCCGGTGGACGTCGCCAAGCGCGGTATCGAAGAGGCCAAGCGCACCCAGCACGATATCGTCATCATCGATACCGCCGGCCGCCTCGGCATTGATGAAACCCTGATGACGCAGGCCCGCAATATCCGCGACGCCGTCAACCCGGACGAAGTCCTCTTCGTCATCGACTCGATGATCGGTCAAGACGCAGTGCAGACCGCCGAGGCCTTCCGCGATGGCGTGGACTTCACCGGTGTCGTCCTGACCAAGCTGGACGGTGACGCTCGCGGTGGTGCGGCGCTGTCCATTCGTGAGGTCACGGGCAAGCCCATCATGTTCGCCTCCACCGGTGAGAAGCTCGAGGATTTCGATGTCTTCCACCCGGAGCGCATGTCCTCGCGAATTCTGGGCATGGGTGACCTGCTGACACTGATTGAGCAGGCGGAATCCAAGCTGGATCAGTCCAAGGCGGAGGAAGCCGCCAAGAAGATGGGCTCCGGCGAGATGACGCTCAATGACTTCTTGGACATGATGCTCATGGTGCGCAATCTGGGCCCGATGGGCAACCTGCTCAAGATGATGCCCGGCGGCAACAAGATGAACCAGATCGCCGACATGGTCGACGAAAAGCAGCTCGACCGCATCCAGGCCATCATCCGCGGTATGACGCCGGAGGAGCGCGAGAACCCGAAGATTCTCAACGCTTCGCGCCGCAAGCGTATTGCCCTCGGTTCTGGTGTGAGCGTTTCTGACGTCAATCAGCTCATCGAGCGCTTCACCGAAGCCAAGAAGATGATGTCGCAGATGGCCGGTCGTTTTGGCATGCCGGGCATGGGCGGTGGGCGTTCCGCTACCAAGAAGAAGCCGAAGGGCCGCAAGGGCAAGAATGGCAAGCGCAAGCCGCCGAAGCGTCGTGGTGGGGGAATGCCTGGCATGGGTGGCGGGATGCCGTCGATGCAGGAACTGCAGAAGATGCAGGAACAGCTCGGCGGCGGCATGCCCGGGCTAGGCGATATCAAGATGCCCAAGGGCATGGAGAATATCGACCTCAACAACCTGGACTTTGGGCAGGGCAAAAAGAAATAACGAAGAATGCAGCAGCATTCTTCGTTAAGAAAGGGCCGGCGCTTTTTAGCGCCGGCCCTTTTGGACTAAATGGCTTTATCTGCTGGATATGCAGGATAGGGGATAGGCACCGCGGGTGTGGCCGGTGACGTCTCAGCGGTCTGGGGCACCATGGGACTGTCCGTCGGAATCTGCGGGGGCTGCTGCTGCACCGTCTCGCCATTGAGGAAGGGGGTGATGGCTTCACGGATGAGCGGGATGGCCGAATCCGCAAAGGCCTTGGTGAAGTGGTGCATATCGCGGTAGACCATGATGTTGCCGATGATGACCGGGCAATCGCCGTTGGCATCGCAGAACCACTTCGAGGTGTCCACGGCCAGCATGTTCTTGTACTGGGAGAGGACTTCGGCGCCGGGGTCATAGGGAGCGTAGACCTCTTCGAAACGCATGCCGCAGCCGAGGGAATCCTGGGTGGCTACGTAGCATTCATCAAACTGGAGGCCATTGCCGTGCTCATCGAATCCCCACGGGTTATCACGGAAACCCAAGAAGGGAATATCGTGCTTGGCCAACTCGTCCCAGAAGGCCTTATAGCCGGGCGGGACAGCGTCTGGGCCGTGACCCAAGGGCTGACCGGGGCGCGTTGAATTAGAGACTACGAGGGCCGGGTCCGCGTCGATAATGCGCTTGACCGCTTCCTTGCTCCACTCGGCGCAAGAAGGCTTGACACTCAGTTCATCGCCGAGCTCAATGGGGCAACCCACGCGGGTGAGCGGAACCAGCTTGAAACCCATCTCGCGGCCCAAGTGATCCAAGGCCGAAGAATACTGCTCCGCGTGCGAACCGCCTACCAAGTAGACCTCGACGTCGGAATCAACGTCACCAAAGATGCACGGCGTCACGCCGTCCTTCTGGGTCTCGATGAAGTAGTCCGTTGGCTCTTGTTCCGGGATGAAGCACCAGTTATCGGCGACTGGCGGCTGGATGCCACGCGCGAGAATCGGATCAGGCTTGATCTCTACGTTCTCAGGCGGCGTGATGTTCTCGACGAAGGTCGTTGCCCCTGGGTAGAGCTTCGGGTCGAGGATTTCCTGGTTCGCCTCCTGTAGGCTGCGCAGCCACAGCGGTTGAACGGCCACGAGTGCAACGGTGCAGGCGGCGACGACGACTCCGCCAACGCCGCGCAGAGCGCCGGTGCGCGTGCGAAGGTCGGCGAAACCGCGGTGGACGGGGAGGTCGTCGGCAAGCGGGCGTTTGCGGTGCTGGCGCAGGGGCTTCTCGACGAAACGGTGCGTCACGTCCGCCAAGCCCAGCGACACCACGATGATGATGGATCCGAGCCACCACGGAGGAGTCTCAAGACCGAGCGCGGCGATGGAAATGATGAGTAGCGGCCAATGCCACAGGTAGAGCGGGTAGGCGATATCACCGAGCCAGCGAGATACCCGGGTGGTGAGCACCCGCGAGAACGACCCGCCAGAACCAATGATGATGAGTACTGCACCGCCGATGGGCAGAAGAGACAGCGGCCCAGGGAAGGCCAAGCTGTCGGAGATAACTAGGCCGGTACTAGCCAGAGCCGCCAAGCCGAGAGCCGTGGCGAGGTTGGACAGGCGCTGCGGCATGCGCAGGTGCGAACCATAAATGACGAGCACTGCGCCCAAAGTCAGCTCCCAAGCGCGAGACCATGTGGAGTAGTAATTTTCGGGGGTGCCGAAGAGTCCGTCGCGGGATGCATAGGCAAAAGAGACGACGGTAACTACGAGGAGAATCGGGCCAGCGATGGAATTAATGGAAGAGAAGCGCTGTTCTCGCAGCCCCGTGTTCTTTGGGCGCAGGCGCATGAAAGCGGCCAAGCCAAGGGCGAAGAAGATGCCCAGTAGGTAGAACTGGCCCTGCACTGCCATGGACCACATGTGCTGCAGAGGCGATGTTGTTGCTGAAGCGGCGGCGTAGTCAGCGTTCTGCCGTGCCAATTCCCAGTTCTGGTAGTAGAAGACCGTCGCAGTGATCTGCTTGGTGAGCTCCGTGTTCATGAGCTTCGGCGCGAAGAGCCGGACAAGCACATAGCTCACGCCGATGACGAGCACGAGGGAAGGAACAAGCCGGCGGAGCGTGCGCCAGATGGGCCACCACGGGTTCAGGGAGGCATTCGGCCGTGCGGCATAGCGCAGCTGCGAGCCTAAGAAGAAGTAACCGGAAAGCAGGAGGAAGACATCGACGCCACCTGAGACACGACCAACGAAGACGTGGTACAGAACAACCAAGGCGATCGCGATGCCGCGGAGGCCGTCGAGGTCATAACGGTAGCGGAATGTAGAGGGGGCTTGTTTATTCATAAAAAGAGGATTGTGTGGCGTCGAAATAACCGCATTACAGACTACCCCCTTCGCGGGGTAAGGCCTAACCACGCAAGAGCTAAGGGGAATTTCCTATCTCGTGTGGGTTCCGCTAAAGTTGTTGAGGTTGTTCACGCACCGCGTGGAGGACACGTAAAACTTCATCTCTGCGTAACGTCGGTACCGCCTACGGACGGCCGGCACGTCACGCGCAGGATAAAATTCAAGGGTTGAACCGGCGCGCCACCAAGCGGCGCGTGTCTGAACTGCCCGGTGACTAGAAAAGGAGCCAATCATGGCCGTTAAGATCAAGCTGCAGCGTATGGGTAAGATCCGCAACGCTGAGTACCGTGTCATCGTTGCTGATGCACGCACCCGTCGCTCCGGCAAGGCTATCGAGAACATCGGTATCTACCAGCCGAAGCAGGAGCCGTCCCTGATTCAGATCGATTCCGAGCGCGCTCAGTACTGGCTGGGTGTCGGCGCACAGCCGACCGAGCCGGTTCTCGCACTGCTCAAGGTGACCGGTGACTGGCAGAAGTTCAAGGGTCTGCCGGGCGCAGAGGGCACCCTGAAGGTTGCTGAGCCGAAGCCGTCCAAGCTGGACCTCTTCAACGCTGCACTGGCTGAGGCCAACAACGGCCCGACCATCGAGGCTATCACCGAGAAGAAGCGCAAGGCCAAGGAAGAGGCCGAGGCTAAGGCTGCCGCCGAGAAGGCTGCTGAGGAAGCCGCTGCTGCTGAGGCTGCTAAGGCCGAGGAAGAGGCTGCTAAGGCTGAAGAGGCCGACTCCGCTGAGGCTGAGGAGTCCGCAGAGTAAGTTCTACTCGGCTAAAAGATTAACCCCGCTGACCTGTAGGTCGCGGGGATTATCTAGTTTTTCGGCCGTGGGAGGCGGACCTCCAGAGGATTTTCGAAGTCCAACCCGCGGACAGCGGAGGCAATAACCGACTGCGCCATAGCTTCCACCTTTTCCTCCGGTAGCGATCCCAAATGACCGCTGAGGCACAAGACTGTGAAACCGTGCACCGTGGACCATCCGGCTAGGCAATTCTGCATCATGTGCTGCCTATTGGGTTCCTGGCCAATCGAGCGCGCGTACTGTGCCATGTAGCCGTAGAAATTGAACATGGCTTGTACACGGGGGTCTTCGCCGGGCCCCTCAGCCGCGGCTACGAGCCCGGCCGGAATATCAAAGCTGCTCGCGGCCATCATGCACATAAAGAAGTGCGGCTCTTCCAAGGCATGGTGGAAGTAGGTGAAACCGGCCGCCATCATTTTGTCAATGATGGTGCCCTCCGTCGTTTCGAAGGTATCGCTGAGCTTGGTGATGAGTTCGTAGGTGGCGACGGTCCCGACGGCGTCGAGAAGCGCGGCTTGGTCCTTGAAGTGACGGTAGGCGGCTGTCGGGGAGACGCCGACCGCGCGCGTTGCCGCGCGAATCGTCACCGCCTCCGGTCCACCTTCCCGGCCGAGCTTGATGGCCTCCCGGAGGATCTCTTCATGCAAATTTCCATGGTGATACGGCTTCGAACTACTCACAATAAAAGTATCGTACTAAAAGTCTAGACATTCGCGCCAATGTTCGGCGTTAACATGGTGAGCAGCATGAGTGCAGGTTGATCGCTGCAGGACACCGCATGTGGTATGCGCGCCGGAAGGTGCACGATTTGTCCGGGAACGAGCAGGTGCTCTTCTTCTCCGCAACTAAAAGTCACCGCTCCTTGTAGCACTTGGACAGTGATAGGGTGCGCGGCTTTGTGGTCAGGTAGGTCTTGTCCAGGTAGGAACGAAAAGAGGATGAGGTTCGCACCATCGGCGCTGAGGACCCGCTTAACGGCTGGTCTGGGGCGCGATGGGTTCGGTTCAGGCGCCTCATCGAGCAGGTTTAGCGTTGTGAGGGCGGCGCTGTTGTGGGAGGCGTCGCCAAAGGTGGTCACATCATTGATCGGAAGCTCAGTCATGCCGCCCCAGCGTAGCCCGTTAAGCTAGCAGGCATGGAACTACTCATTGGTCGCGTGGTGAAATCCCACGGCATTAAAGGCGAGGTCTCCGTCGAGGTGACCACCGATTCCCCTGAGACCCGATTCGCCGTCGGCGAGGTTCTCCACGGCACACAAGGCAAGAAGGAACACGAACTCACCATCGCTGCGGTGCGCGCCCACAAGGGGCGCCTGCTCATCACGTTCAAGGAAGTCCCGGACCGCACGGCCGCGGATTCCCTGCGCGGCACCCAGTTCTTCGCCGAACCCCTGGATGACCCGGAAGACGACGGCTTCTATGACCACGAGTTAGAAGGTCTGCGCGTTCTCCTTGATGGTAGTGAGGTGGGCGAGGTGACCGGCGTAACGCACGGACCCACGCAGTCCCTCCTTGAAATCACTCTCACCGAAGGTAAAGAAGCGCTCGTTCCCTTCGTGGAGGAGATCGTGCCGGAGGTTGATTTGGAGGCGGGGACCTGCACCATCACCCCGCCGGAAGGGCTGCTCGACCTATGAGGATTGACGTTCTCACCATTTTTCCGGAGTACCTCGACCCGCTGCGCCACGCGCTGCTGGGCAAGGCCATCGAGCAGGGAAAGCTTGCGGTGGGCGTGCACGACCTGCGCCAGTGGGCCACCGACGTGCACAAATCCGTCGACGATTCCCCCTATGGCGGCGGCCCAGGGATGGTGATGAAGCCTGAGGTATGGGGGCCCGCGCTTGACGACGTCTCCTCCGGCACCGCCTCCACCCAGGACCTGCAGAGCGCTTTGCCGCATCTGAGCAAGCCGCGCCACGACGACATCCATGGCGTCGAGGCACGCTCCTATGGCGAAAGCGAGAATTCGGACAAGCCGCTGCTTATCGTGCCGACTCCCGCGGGAGCGCCTTTTACTCAGGCCGATGCGCAAGCGTGGTCCGCGGAGGAGCACATTGTCTTTGCGTGCGGGCGCTACGAGGGCATCGACCAGCGCGTCGTCGACGATGCGCAGCAGCGTTACCGCGTACGCGAGGTCTCCATCGGTGACTACGTGCTCATCGGCGGTGAGGTAGCTGTGCTGGTCATCGCCGAGGCCGTCGTGCGCCTTATTCCTGGTGTGTTGGGGAACCGGCGCTCGCACGAAGAGGATTCTTTCTCCGATGGCCTGCTGGAGGGGCCCAGCTACACCAAGCCGCGCGAGTGGCGCGGCCTCAAGGTCCCGGACGTGCTGACCTCTGGTGACCATGCCCGCGTGGACCGGTGGCGCCGCGAGCAGTCGCTGGCGCGAACATGGCAGCGCCGCCCAGAGCTGCTGGACGCGGCAGAGTTAAGTGACAGCGATCGCGCCTACCTGGAAACCCTAAAGGAGGATTGAGATGGACGTGAGTACTGACTTGTCAATACTTATGACTGAGGCTGAATGGAACAAGGTCCTCAAAGACATGCCGCAGCGCCTGCACGAAGGCGGAGTCGAGCCACAGGACATCAACGCCGAGGTCGTGTCATTTACCTGCGAACCCGACAACATCTTGGTCAATGAGTACATGGATAAGCACGGCCAGCCGCCGGTGAGCGAACACGTGTGGCGCGTCATCGTCAACGGCGCCTCTGAACTGCCGCTGACCAAGGTCACCGCCGCCGTCGCGGAGTGCTTGCCGCCGCACACACTCTGGTACGGAACCTCAGAGATTGGTCACACTGAGTTTGGCCTGGGCACTTCCTGCGCGTGGCAGGGCGGGGTATAGGGTGAGAAGGTCTTAAGTCCCCGACCCAAAAAGAGGTTTTGTGAATATCGCAGCCACCATCGCTGGAGAGCTGGGCGTCAAAGAACAGTTTGTCGAAGCCGCCCTCAAGCTCATGGCGGAGGGTAACACCGTTCCGTTCATTGCCCGTTACCGCAAGGAAGCCACCGGCGGGCTGGATGACTCCCAGCTGCGTATCATCGAGGAACGCTCGACGTACCTGCGTGAGCTGGAAGAGCGCAAGGAAACGGTGCTCGCTGCGATTGAGGAGCAGGGCAAGCTTACCGATGAGCTGCGCGCACTGATCCAGGGCTGCGAGACCAAGGCGCGCCTGGAGGATCTGTACCTGCCGTATAAGAAGCGCCGCAAGACCAAGGCGGATATTGCGCGCGAGGCAGGACTGGAGCCGCTGACGGACAAGCTCATCGAGGACCCCTCGGCGGACCCGGCCGAGCTGGCGGGGGAGTACCTCACCGAAGGTTTCGAGGAAACGAAGAAGGCCCTCGATGGCGCCCGCGCCATTCTGGTGGACCGCTTCGCACTGGATGCGGATCTGGTGGGCGAGGTGCGCGAGCGCATGTACACCAGCGGTTCCATGAACGCCAGCGTGGTCGAGGGTAAAGAAACCGAGGGCGCGAAGTTCAAGGACTACTTCGAGTTCTCCGAGCCTTTCGAGAAGCTTCCCTCGCACCGCATTTTGGCGCTGCTGCGCGGCGAAAGCGAGGGCGTTCTGCACCTCAACCTCGACGCAGGCGATGACGCCATGTACGAGGGCATGATCGCAGACCGCTTCGACCTGGACGTGTCTACCTCACGCTGGCTTGCCGACGCCGTCCACTGGGGCTGGCGCACCAAACTCTCCATCTCCTCGGGCCTCGACGTGCGCATGCGCCTGAAAGAGAAGGCCGAGGAAGGCGCACTCAAGGTTTTCGCCACCAACTTGCGCGACGTTCTGCTGGCGGCCCCAGCGGGCCAGCGCGCGACGCTGGGTTTGGACCCGGGCTACCGCAACGGCGTCAAGTGCGCGGTCGTCGACCCGACGGGTAAGGTCCTTGCCACCACCATCGTCTACCCGCACCAGCCGCAGCAGAAGTGGGCCGAGGCGGTGAGAGAGTTGGCGTCGTTAAGCGCGGCTCATTCGGTGGACCTTATGGCGATTGGTAATGGCACTGCTTCGCGTGAGACGGAGAAGCTTGCCGGTGAAGTCGCGGACCTCATCGCGCAGGCGGGTGGGAAGCGGCCGAACCCGGTCGTGGTCTCGGAAGCCGGCGCGTCGGTGTATTCGGCTTCGCAGCTGGCAGCCGATGAATTTCCCGACATGGACGTCTCCCTGCGCGGCGCGGTCTCGATCGCGCGCCGACTGCAGGACCCGCTGGCGGAACTGGTGAAGATTGACCCGAAGGCGATTGGCGTGGGGCAGTACCAGCATGACGTCAACCAAGTCGCACTTGCGCGCACGCTCGATGGCGTGGTGGAAGACGCGGTGAATGGCGTCGGCGTGGACCTGAATACGGCGTCGGCTCCGCTGCTGGAGCGCGTGGCTGGTGTGAACTCCACGATTGCGGCCAACATCGTGGCCTACCGCGATGAGAATGGCACGTTTGCCTCGCGCAAGGAGCTGAAGAAGGTGCCGCGCTTGGGGCCGAAGGCCTTCGAACAGGCGGCGGGCTTCCTGCGCATCAATGGCGGTAAGGACCCGCTGGATGCTTCGGCCGTGCATCCGGAGGCGTACCCGGTGGTGGCGCGCATCGCGGAGAAGACCGGTCTGGGGGTTTCGGAGCTCATCGGCAATTCGCGAGTGTTGACGACGCTGTCGCCGGCAGACTTCGCCGACGATACCTTCGGTGTGCCGACGGTGACGGATATCATCGCGGAGCTGGATAAGCCGGGCCGCGACCCGCGCCCAGAATTCAAGACGGCTACCTTCAAGGAAGGCGTAGACAAGGTCTCGGACTTGAAACCGGGCATGATTCTGGAGGGTACCGTGACCAACGTTGCGGCCTTTGGTGCCTTCATTGACGTCGGCGTGCACCAGGACGGTCTTGTGCATGTGTCCGCGATGAGCCACAAGTTCGTCTCTGACCCGCACGATGTGGTTCGTTCGGGCCAGGTGGTGAAGGTGAAGGTCATGGAGGTAGACGTGGAGCGCCAGCGCATTGGCTTGTCGCTGCGGCTTGACGACGAACCCGGCCAGCCCGCCCCCAAGCGCCGCAACGGCGGTGGGCGTTCCGAGGGGCGCGGCGGCCGCTCCGACCGTCGCAACTCCCGCCGCGACGGTGGGCGTGGCCGCTCGGACCGCGGCGGCGGTGGTTCGATGGCCGATGCCCTCAAGAAGGCCGGCTTCTAAAGTTCACCTAGTTGCGCACCAAACCCCCTGACTGTTCAAACGGTTGGGGGTTTGCGAGTTTTCAGCGGCTTCTTCTGTACGGACGGTGGGTTGGACAAGCCCGTGGGGTGGAGCGATCGCCGAAGGCGCGGAGGACCTCGCAAACGTTGAGGTTTCCGCGTGGCGCAAGGCTGAGTCCGCCGAGTTAAGGGGGTCGGGGTGCCGGTTCGGCGTGCGGACGTGTGCGGTTAAGCTGCGGCGAAGATTATTCGTGCGGCGGCGCAGTGGTGGGTGGTGATGGGCGTATGTCCGGCGGATCGGGTGGTTGGCTTGTAGGGGTGCTCGTCGGGCTTGCGGCCTGTCGATTTACGGCTTCTTGGTAGGCCGGCTGCGCTGTAATCGGCGTTCCCCAGGGCGGGATGTAGTCAACCGGTCCTTTCAACCGAAAGACGTAGCCTCTGCCGGTCGGGCTTGTCGGGTCATCGTCGTTGATGCCATTGTGGTAGGCGCACAGCATGGTTAGGTTGGGCGGATTGGTTTCCCCGCCCGCTTGCCAGGGGACGATGTGGTGGACTTGGCAGTAATCGGCTGGCTTGTTGCAGTCTTCGATCGCGCAGGTGGGGTGCTCCGCGCTGGCCATGATGCGCTGCTCGAGGCTGGCAAAGCGCGAAAGCCGGTGCAGCCACACCGGGCCGATGGTGGGGTGGACTAATGTGGCGTAGCCAGTCTCGGCGAATTTGTAGGTGAGAAACTCCGCGCCGCTCATGCGCCCGCCGTTGGTGAGTTCGAGCTCGATGTCGTCGCCGTCGTGGCGGATGATTTTGTCAAGCTCGTCGAGTGTTATCACGACGTTTGTTCCCACTGCCGGCCGAGACCCCACTCCTTCTTTAAAGAAGACCTGGCGGGTGGCGTCCAGGAGGTCGGTGGGGTTAATGGACTCCAGGGTGCTGCGCATGGTGGAGATGTTGAGCGCGGAATCAGTAACCGTGAGCGAGTAAGGACCATTCTTGCGGTAAGTCAGCCGCACTCCTGGTGAAGGCACGCGTTTCGGTTTGAGTTCCTTCACTCGCTGCGCCGCCACTGAAGGCACCCGTTCCGAGGGCACGGAGGCGAGCGCGACGCGCAAATTCCAGACGTCAACCTGCTTCTTCAGCTTCGCGGTGTAGGACTCAATCAGGCTCAGCGTGGCCAGGTCGTGGCCTTGGCGTTGGGCCGCCTGGCGGGCGGTGCGCTGCTTGCCGGTGAAGCGGGTATCGCCGAAATAGATGGCATGAAGCGACGCCAGCTCCTCCGCATCGCCGTGCGAGGCGCCAAGTGCGCGCAAGCTTTCGGGTGTGCTGGTTGCTGCTTCCACCAGCGCAATCCCCGAGTTGCGAAGGCGGATGTAGGTTTCAATATCCCCCATGTGCACAGAGCCTAAAACAGGCCACGCGGCCCCGCAACCGGAGAAGAAAACGCCCTGCCTACAGGCTGTAAAGGGCAGGGGCTTGCCGGATGAAAGCCCGATTCGAATGCACTCGCCCGCCCGTCACAGGGGAGTGCTGGGTGATGTAACTCAGGTGGTGCGCAGCGCGGCACAACGAGACGAATGGCTATAAGTTCACAATGTCAACTTAATCGGTGGTATGTTTGTTGAAACAAATGACTTAGTGGCCTCGCTCACGTTTGGGTGTCTAGCTTTAATGGCTGGATAAACGAATAAAAGCGGACCTGAATCATCACGTCAAGGAGGCAGGCATGAGCCGTGAGGATGAATCCAACCGGGAAGCAGGGGCGAATAGCGCTTCGCGCAGAATGCCGTACGAGGGGAGCGCTGCTACCCAGAGCGCGGCAGGCCACGACAGCGAGGCCATGGGGTGGCACCGCGTCCTCGATTGGCGCCCCACGAGTACCTTGTCGCGCGTGCTCATCGTTTTTCTCCTCGTCGCACCCATCGTTATCGCCGGCACCATGATGTGGGCCATGTGGGACCCTTCCAAGTACATGCGCAACATTGACTTGGCGGTGGTGAATGAGGACGCGGGCGTCGAGAAGCAGGGCACCTATACCAACTACGGTGACCAGGTTGTGGAAGGCCTGATGGAGACGCAGTATCTGAATTTCGCTGAAGTCAGCAAGGGCGACGGGGATGAGGGTCTGCTCAAGGGCAAATACCTCATGGTGGTGACCATCCCGAAGAACTTCTCGGAGCAGGCCGTCACCATCATCAGCGATAAACCGGTAAAACCGGAGATTCACTTCGCTACGAATGACTACTACGGCACGAATGGTTCGGTGATTTCCTCCAGCCTCATCCCGCAGGTGCAGACCAGCGTGGAGAATGCGATTTCCAAGAAATACGCCGATCAGGTCATCGAGGGGCTGAATAAACTCAGCGATGGCCTGGGCACCGCCGCCGAGGGCGCGGGCCGGCTCGACGAAGGCGCGGGGAGGCTGCAGGAAGGCGGCGGGCGAGCGGTCGAGGGAATCGCCAAGCTGGACGCCGGCGCGGGCGATCTCAACAACGGTACGGGCCAATTGCTGGACGGCACGACCCGTCTCAACGAGGGCGTGGGGCGCTTGAGCGGTGGTGCGGCGCAGCTGGATGATGGTGCCGCCCAGCTTGCCGACGGCTCCGACAAACTGCTCGCCGGCACCGGCCGCCTAGCGGATGGCGCGGGCCAGATCGATGGCGGTGTAAACCAGCTCACCGGGATGCTCATCCCGGTGCTCAAGCAGGCGCAGGCTGTGGCCCCGGCGCTGCTGCAGCTTGTCGACGTCCTCCGCGGCCTCGGCATGCACCAGCAAGCTGAGCAACTCTATTCCCTGGTGTCCAAGCTCGACCCGGCTGCCAGTGGAAACATGGTGGCGCAACTGGAGAAGCTCTCCGCCGGCACCGGCCAGCTCTACTACAACCTGTCCGATCCCAATTCGGAGTACCTGGGCGGCATGATAGCGCTCAATGACGGCGCGCACCGCTTGTCCGATGGCTCGCAGCAGTTGCGGGCAGGCGTCGGCGAGCTGAGCAACGGCGCTGCCCAGCTGCAGGATGGTGCTTCCCGCTTGCACGAGGGAACCGGCACGTTGAAGGATGGCACGAGCCAGTTGGCCGCCGGTGGCACGGAGCTCAAGGACGGCATGGACCAGCTCAAGGCCGGCTCCAATGAATTGGCCACTAAGCTTGCCGACGGCGCCGCCAAAGCCCCCTCCATTACCCAGCCGGATACGTCGGCGCAGAACATGGCCGTGCCCATCAACTTCACCTCCTCTAACCTCCACCCAGTACAGACGGTGGTCAGCCCGGTCGACCCGACCGAGAAGAACATCACGGGCGGCGCCTCGCTACTCTTCGTGCTGGTCTTCGGCTTCCTCGTTATGCTGCTTCTGGCGATGACGCTGCCGTATTACCTGGGCCGCCACGGCGAGTCGGCCACGAGCCCGGTGCGCGGCATCCTTGCAGCCTTTGGCGTGGTGGCGGGTCTGAACTTCCTGGTCTTGGCCTTCATGGGTCTGATGTCCTCCACCATGGGCTGGAGCCCCGCTAGCTGGCCGATGATGCTGCTCGTCATCGCAGCGATTGCCGCCGTGGGCGCGGCGACTTACCAGTTCTTCCTCGTAACCTTCGGCCGTAAGATTGGTGCCGTCTTCGCAGTCGGTGCTTTTGCCTTAGGCGTCATGGTCTTCGGCGGCGTGTGGCCGGTGGCGGCTATTCCGCGGCCGCTGAGCATCTTGCATCCTTTCCACCCGATGTCCTATGCAAAGAATGCCTTTACCCGCGCGACCGACGGCATCCACGATGGCACCTTCTGGGCCGGCATCGCGGTGCTGTTCATCGTGACCGCCCTGGCGTTGGTGGCCTCCTGCGTGATTTTCCGGGCTCGCCACCATGGCACGGCGCGCATCCTGGACGAACATCTCTTCCGCAGGCCGGCGGTGGCCGGCGCCTAGAAATCGTGTGCTGCGAGCCCGCCGGGGAGGTTGCGCAGCTCGATGCCCATTCCTGCGGCCAGATCGGCGTAGCGCAGGACAAAGCCAGCGCTGCGCCCGCCGGAGGGACAGGCCACGTAGATCAATTCGGAGGCGCAGGCGGAAAGCGCTCGGCCCACGGAATCATCATCGGTGACGGTGTGCCAGGGCAGCGACACCGTGGCATGGGGAAAGGCCGGGTCCTCAGATATATCGAGGAGGGCAGCGTGGCCGGTGACAAGTTCCGGTGGCAGGGAGCGCCGGGCAGGTAGAGCAGTAACGAGGGGGCGGTCGGGATCGGCACCCACCCGCAGCGTGCGGAAGCTACCGGGGAGCGCATCGTAGGAGGTTACGCGTCCGACCATGTCCCGATGATCTGGGAGTGCGCCGAGCGTGGCGACCGCCGCGGTGGCCATGAGCCCTGCAATCACCGACGTCGTTGCGCCCAGCACCCCGGCCGTCGAGCACTCGAGAGCCTCGCCGTTAGGCGGGGCGGGGAAGAGATCACGCAAGCCCACGCCGCGCCCGTCAGCACATGCATTGCCGGAGTGCCACAGCGCGGCCTGCCCGCCGTAGCGCAGCACGGTTCCCCAGGCCAGCGGGGTAGAGGTGAGCTCGCAGGCATCGGCGACGAGGTATTTCGTGTCGAAGGTATCGGAACCGTCGAGGACGAGGTCAGACCCTGCGCAGAGGTCAAGAACGGTGGAGGAAGTCAGCCGCGCGTTGAGCGCGGTGATCTGTAGCTCGGGGGCAAGCTCGCGGGCGCGCGCAGCGGCCACCTCTGCCTTGGGCTTGCCGACGTCCCCCGCACCAAACAGCACCTGCCTGTGCAGGTTGCTGATATCGACGGTATCGGAATCAATAATCGTGATGCGCCCGATGCCAGCCGCCGCTAGCTGCTGGAGGGCCGGGCAGCCCAGCCCGCCGGCGCCCACGACGAGCACGTGCGCGGCATTGAGCCGCTCCTGGGCCGCATCCCCGAAGCCAGGCAGGAGGCGTTGGCGCGCGGTGCGGGCGAGTTCATCTTTGCTGAGCATAGGTCCCTCTCGCGGCGGCGATCAGTGCCACAGGTCTAGAGAACTTGGTCGGCCCAGGAGGCTAGGCCCTCGAAGGTGGAGGATGCCTGGGCATGTTCGCGCTGCGGGATGCGCCCTGCACTTCGGGCTAGTCGTCCCGCTTCGACGGCGTGGCGCATGGCGGTGGCCATGGCCTCGGGATCCTGGCAGCGGTTGACTGCGCTGGCGAGCAGCACACCGGAGCACCCGAGCTCCATGGCGAGGGTGGCATCGGAGGCGGTGCCGATGCCGGCGTCGACAAGCACGGGCACTGAGGCGCGTGAGCAAATGAGCTCGAGGTTGTGCGGGTTGAGGATTCCCAGCCCAGTGCCGATGGGAGCGCCCAGCGGCATGACGGCCGCAGCGCCGGCATCTTCGAGGCGCTGGGCGGCCACGGGATCGTCGCTGGTATAGGCCAGCACGGTGAAACCTTCGGCGCTTAGGAGCTCGGTGGCGTCGAGGGTCTCCACGACATCGGGCAGCAGCGTGTGTTCATCAGCGATGACCTCTACTTTGACCCACGTCGTGCCCAGCGCCTCACGGGCCATGCGGGCGGTGAGGACGGCTTCGTGCGCGGTGCGACACCCGGCGGTGTTGGGGAGTGGGGCAATGTCTAACCGACGCAACAGGTCGAAGATGCTCTCACCACCACGGGTACCAGCGTGGCGGCGCATGGCCACGGTAGTCAGCTCGGTTCCGGAGGCGACGAGCGCACGCTCAAGGGCGTCGTGGCTCGTGGCCCCTCCGGTGCCCATGATGAGGTGGGAAGAAAAGGTGGTATCGGCGATGGTCAGCATTTAACCTCCTTGGACTGCGGTGAGGATTTCCACGGCTGCGCCCTCGGTGAGTGTGGTGGACTCCCACTGTGAGCGGGGAACGACCTGTTCGGCCACGGCCACCGCGGTGCCGTCGGCGGCAATGCCTTTTTCATCCAGCAGCTGGGCGACGGTGCCCGCTGCCGTGTCATAGGGCTGGCCGTTGAGGATGAGGATCATTGTTGCTCCTTGAGGTGTCGTAGGGGGCTGCAGGCCGCGAGATCAATGCTCGGTTCGGTGCCTTCGATGAGCTCGCGGGTACAGCGCGCGGCCAGGGCCGTGAGCAGAATGCCGTGGCGGAAATAGCCGGTGGAGATGACGAGCTTGTTGCTGACGCGGCCGAGGTACGGCAGATCGTCTGGCGTGCCGGGGCGAGCTCCCGCGCTGGCCTCGAGGAACTCGCATTCTTCGACGGCGGGGAGGACGCGGATGGCGTCGCGAAGCAGCGCGTAGACACCGCCGGCCTGGGCCGTGGCAAGAGTGTCCTCGCGGGTTGTAGCGCCAACCGCCAAGGTTCCATCGCCGCGCGGGATGAGGTAGATGGGGCGGTCCTCCACGAAGCCGCGCACCACGCGGGTGAGCAGCGGCTGGAGCTCTTCCGGTACGCGCAGGCGCAGGATATCGCCGTACACCGGGCGCAGGTGGAGCGGGGACTGTTCAAGCCCGGCCGAGGCAGCCCACTCGATCTCGCGTGCTCCCAGGCCTGCTGCGAGCACCACCTGTTCAGCTTCGAACTCGCCGACGGCCGTCGTGACCACGCCCGTGTCAGCATTGATTGACTGTGCTGCCGTGCGGAAGAAACGCACACCGAGCGCTTGGGCAGCGCTGAGCAGTGCAGCTGTCCATTGACGGGGGAAGACCTGAGTGTCACCCGGGATGCTCACCGCAGCAGCCAGACGTGGCGAGAGCAAAGGTTCCGCGCGCCGGGCTTCGCGCACGGTGATGCGCTCGACCTCCATACCGTGGAGGGACTGATAATCCGCTAGCTCGGTGAGGTGCTGAGCATCCGCGCGATCAGCCGCGACGACGAGGGTCCCTTCGGCGCGGTAGCCGGTGGGGACCTCGGTGTGCTGAGCCACGAGATCGATAAGCTCCGGGTACCACGCGCCGGAGGCACGCATCAGCGGGAAGAGTGGATCCTGCTGGTAGACCACCTCTGCGGCGGGGGCGAGCATGCCGCCGGCATAGTGCGAAGCCCCAGAGGCCGGGGCCGGATCCAAGACCGTGACCTCATGGCCCTGGGCGGCCAGTTCCACGGCGGTGGCCAGGCCAATGACGCCCGCGCCGACAACGATGACTGAAGAATCAGAGCTAGTACTCATCGCGCACCTTCGTCGAAACCGGACAGCAGCTCGCGGCAATAAATTTCCGGGTCATCGGCATGCATGATGCCGCGCACGACGGCTAGGCCGGCCACGCCGGTTGCCGCAAGATCGGCTGCATCGTTGGCGGTGACATCCCCGATGGCCACGAGGGGGACGCGGGAGAGCTTCACCAAATCCGGGTAGGCATCAAGCCCCAACGGGGTGCGCCCGGAGTCTTTCGTCGGTGTGGCGCGGAACGGGCCGCAGCCGATGTAATCAATCAGGTCTGCTACTTCGTTGGCGGCCTCGACTAACTCGCGTGTGCCGGTGGTCAAACCGATAATCGCGTCCGGCCCCAACAGCGTACGGGCAGCGGCCACGGGCAGATCATCCTGGCCGATATGCACGCCGTGCACCGGCTCGCCAGCGTGGCGGAGGGCGGCGGCGACGTCGACGCGGTCGTCGATAAGCACGCGCGTTTTTGGGTTGGCCTGCTCCACCGCGCGGGCCACGTCGCGGCCTAAGTGGTAGAGGTTGCGGGCGGAAATCGGCTTGGAACGAACTTGTACCACCCCGGCGCAGCCCCGGGCCGCAGCGGCAGCGATGCGCACGACGTCCTCATGCGAGCCCGCGCCCGTGACGAAGTAGCAGCGAAGATCAGGCATGTGTGGTCTCTTCTTCCTGATAGAGCTGTGAGCCCTGGGCCTTGAACTCCTCCGACATCTGCTTCTCGCCCGCGCGGGCAGCTGCCACGACCTCCGGATCGATGGCTCCCTTGCCCGGGAAACTTGGCATACCAAGGGAGTCGGAGAAGGTATCCCGAATGTCCTGGCTGATGCGCATGGAACAGAACTTCGGCCCGCACATGGAACAGAAGTGCGCGGTCTTCGCCGGCTCCGCGGGCAGGGTCTCATCGTGGTAGGCCTGCGCGGTGTCTGGGTCGAGGGAGAGCGCGAACTGGTCGTGCCAGCGGAACTCAAAGCGGGCCTTGCTCATCGCATCATCCCAGGCGCGCGCCCCTGGGTGGCCCTTGGCCACGTCGGCCGCATGGGCGGCGAGCTTGTAGGTAATCACGCCGGTCTTCACATCATCGCGGTTGGGCAGACCCAAGTGCTCCTTCGGGGTGACGTAGCACAGCATGGCTGTTCCTCCCATGGCGATGTGCGCCGCACCAATGGCGGAGGTGATGTGGTCATAGCCCGGGGCAATATCGGTGACCAGTGGGCCCAGCGTGTAGAAGGGCGCATCCGAAGCCCAGTCCTGCTCCAGCTCGTTGTTTTCTTGAATCATGTTGAGCGGGACGTGGCCCGGGCCTTCCACCATGACCTGGACGTCATACTCCCAGGCGCGCCGGGTGAGCTCACCGATGGTCTTGAGCTCAGCGAATTGGGCGGTGTCGTTGGCATCCGCCAGCGAGCCGGGGCGCAGGCCATCGCCCAATGAGAAGGCGACGTCGTAGCGCGCGAAGATCTCACACAGCTCATCGAAGTTCTCGTAGAGGAAGGACTCCTTGTGGTGTGCCAGGCACCAGCCCGCCATGATGGAGCCGCCGCGGGAGACGATGCCGGTGACGCGGTCCGTGGTCAACGGCACATAGGGCAGCAGCACGCCGGCGTGAACGGTCATGTAGTCCACGCCCTGCTCGCACTGCTCGATAACGGTATCGCGGAAGATTTCCCACGTCAGGTCCTCAGCTACGCCGTTTACCTTTTCCAACGCCTGGTAGATGGGCACGGTGCCGATGGGCACCGGCGAGTTGCGCAGAATCCACTCGCGCGTGGTGTGGATGTCATCGCCGGTGGAGAGGTCCATGACGGTGTCCGCGCCCCAGCGGGTGGCCCAGCGCAGCTTCGACACCTCTTCCTCAATGGAGGACGTCACCGCGGAGTTGCCGATGTTGGCGTTGATCTTGGTGAGGAACTTCCGCCCGATGATCATCGGCTCCGACTCCGGGTGGTTCACGTTATTGGGCAGGATGGCGCGGCCGCGGGCGATTTCGGAGCGCACAAACTCCGGGTCGCAGTGCTCGCGCAGGGCCACGAACTCCATCTCCTTGGTGATGATGCCCTGGCGCGCGTAATGCATCTGGGTGACGCGCTTGCCTTCCTTCGCGCGCAGCGGCTGGCGACGCTCACCCTTCCACTCCTGGGAAGCCGCACCGCGGCGCTCGGCCGAGCGGCCATCGTCAGCGAGGTTGCGTGCGCGGCCCTCGTACTCTTCGACGTCCCCGCGCTCCGCAATCCATTCGGCGCGCAGGGCCGGCAGACCTACCTCAGGCTCGCACTCTGGGCCGCGGGTGCGGTAGATGCGGAAAGGTTCATTCGGGCCGGTAGGGGAATCATCCAGCTGGATCTCGGTCTCCGGTACCTCCAGGCCGTGCTCCCGTATGGGGGAGTAGGAGTGCTTGGGGTGGATCTCGCCGGAGTCAGAATTCTGAATAGGGGTATGGATAGCCGTCATGGCTGCTCCTCTCTTCCTTCGCTGGTGCTAACCAGACAGGTTCAAACGGTGCAGGCGCGGTATCAGCGCCACTCTCAGCCCACTTCCCGTGGGCACCCGTGGGGTATCAGTGCGCCACCCACCTTAGAGCCCGCAGTAAGGAGATGTCAGGCGTTTGGAACAATTTGTTCTGCGGGGGTGGGGTGTGGAAAGATGGCGATGTTCTGTGTAATAGGCACGAACCGGTCAGCTGCCGCGAGGTGGCGCTAGGGTCCTCTGTCTTAAACTGAAAAGGAAAACACCAATGGCAAACCTCATTGACAAGGTTGATGCAGCTTCGCTGCGCGACGATATCCCGTCCTTCCGCCCGGGCGATACCCTTGACGTCAATGTCAAGGTCATCGAGGGTACCACCGAGCGTACCCAGCTCTTCAAGGGTGTCTGCATCCGCCGTCAGGGCGACGGCATCCGCGAGACCTTCACCGTGCGTAAGGTCTCCTTCGGCATCGGCGTTGAGCGTACTTTCCCGGTTCACTCCCCGAACATTGCCTCCATCGAGGTAGTTCGCCGCGGCCGTGTCCGTCGCGCCAAGCTGTACTACCTGCGCGACCTGCGCGGCAAGAAGGCCCGCATCAAGGAGCGCCGCTAATCTACGGCGCGTCACAGCCCTTCGCCTTTCTCTCATCGCGAGGAATGGCGAAGGGCTTTTGTGATCCACGTTTGGCGGCAAAAAGGGATGTCAACACCACGCCGCGGACCCGCAAGGCCCGTGAGCTTAAGGTGCATTGCTAGGATTTAGCCCGTGGAAAAAGAAAACGACATTACTGAAGGTCCCCAGGAAGTTGGGGGAGAGACGTCGGAAAGCACGGCGCCCCCAGCTGAGGAAAAGAAGCAGATGCCCTGGTTGCTGGAGACGGCCCTCGTGGTGGTCTCTGTGCTCGCGGTCGTCGGCATTTTCCAGAACTTTGTGGGCCGGCAGTACGTCATCCCTTCCGGTTCCATGGAGCCGACGTTGCATGGCTGTGAAGGCTGCAATAATGACCGCATTTTTACCGAGAAGGTTTCGTATTACGGCGATAACAGCCCGGAGCCCGGTGATGTCGTGGTGTTCAAAGGCACCCCGGACTGGGACAGCAATTGGGTATCCCCGCGTTCCGATAACCCGGTCATCCACCGCATTCAGGACGCCCTGAGCTATGTGTCGCTTACCCCGCCCGATGAGAACACGCTGGTCAAGCGCGTCATTGCCACCGGTGGTCAAACGGTGTCCTGCCAAGAAGGGGATCCGGCAGTCATGGTGGACGGCAAGCCTATTGAGCAGGACTATGTGCAGGATCCACCGACCTATCGCGTTGATGAAACCACTGGTTCCTATGCCTGCGGCGGCGCGTACTTTGGCCCTGTGACCGTGCCGGAGGGCAATATCTGGGTGATGGGAGATAACCGCACGGCCTCCGCAGACTCGCGCTATCACATGCAGGATGAGTACCAAGGAACGATCCCTCTGGAGAACGTTCGCGGTAAGGTCATGTTCGTCTTCTTCCCCTTCAACCGCATTGGTGGAGTCGATGACCCGGACATCCAGTCCTAGAGTCCGCGATATTCTGTCGGCGCTAGCAGTCACCTTCGTGGCGCTGGCGCTGATTCAAGCTTTCGTGGGAAGGCTGTACCTTATCCCGTCTTCCTCCATGGAGCCCACCTTGCACGGTTGCCCGGGATGCACGAATGATCGCATCGCCGTGCAGAAGGTGAGCTACTACTTCAGCGATCCACGTCCCGGCGAGGTAGTGGTCTTCGCTGGTCCGGAATCCTGGAACACATCTTTTGAGGTCAAGCGTTCCCGCAATGTGATTGTGCGCGGTGTCCAAAACATGGCTGCCGTCGTGGGGCTAGCACCCAACGGCGATAACATTCTGGTCAAACGGGTCATCGCGACTGGTGGCCAGACCGTGTCCTGCCAGGAAGGGGATTCGGCCGTCATGGTGGACGGCAAGCCCACCAACCAGGACTTTGTCCTTGACCCGCCGGAGATACCCGTCGATGAGCGCACAGGCTCGCTGGCCTGCGGGGGTGCCTACTTTGGGCCCGTCACCGTTCCCGAGGGGCACCTGTGGGTCATGGGGGATAACCGCACAAATTCCTTGGATTCGCGCGCACACCTAGGCGATAAGCTCCAGGGCACCGTTCCAGTGGAGAACGTGCGCGGGAAGGTTGCTGCCGTGGTGGTGCCGATTAGCCGTGCGCACACTATCGAGGACATGTCCCTCTAACCGCTATGCGCCGTCTGAAACAGAAAAGGACCTATGAGGTTGCGCTCTCCAAAGCAGGGCTGGGGCCTGTCGCCGGGGTGGATGAAGCCGGGCGCGGAGCTTGCTGCGGACCAGTGACCATCGCTGCGTGCATCTTGCCGGATCGCATCTTGCCCGGCTTGGAGCGGCTTGATGATTCGAAGAAGCTCACGCCGGCGGCCCGGGAAAAGTTGGAGCCGGTGATCAAACGCCGCGCGCTGGCCTGGTCGGTGGTGCACATAGGCGCGAGGGACATCGATGCCTTTGGCATTCAGCACGCCAACTTGTCAGGGATGCGCCGTGCGGTGGCCCAGCTGGGGATCCGTCCGGGCTACGTGCTAAGCGACGCCCTCTTCGTCCCCGGCCTACCTGCCCCGCAGCTGCCGATCATCGGTGGCGATACCGCCGCGCGATGCATCGCCGCGGCCAGTGTTTTGGCCAAAGTTTCCCGGGACCGCCTCATGGTGGATGCGGCGAAGCAATACCCGGGCTATGCTCTGGAAACCCATAAGGGCTATGGCACAGCTGTGCATCAGGAGGCCATCGCCCGGCTGGGGGCGACGCCTGAGCACCGCATGAGTTATCGCAATGTTGCTGAAGCTCATGCGCGATTCCTCGCGCGCGCCTGAAGGCTTAGGCGGCAAGTGCGAACTAAGCTGGTGCTCAATCTGTGACACCGTGATCCCGGGTAATTGTGAGCGAAGGAGAAGCACACCGTGAGCGCTGAGGAACTCGATAACTACGAGGCTGAAGTCGAGCTGTCGCTGTACCGCGAATACCGTGATGTGGTCAGCCAATTCTCCTATGTGGTGGAAACAGAACGCAGGTTTTACCTGGCCAATGCGGTGGAGCTCATCCCGCACACATCGGGCCCTGACGTCTACTACGAGGTCCGCATGTCCGATGCGTGGGTGTGGGATATGTACCGCTCGGCCCGCTTCGTGCGCTACGTCCGTGTTATCACCTACAAGGACGTCAACATTGAGGAACTGGACAAGCCGGATTTTGTTCTTCCGGAATAGAACTCTAGGAAAGCGTTCTGGATTAAAGAAGGCGGGGAACGCCACGTTGGTGACCCCGGACTAGTTATCCACAGATTTGCGGTGGCGAGGCATTAAGCCCTCGCCATATTGCAGTTAATGGGGTGTTCTGGAAGTGCCGTAAGGGGTGTGCGGCACGGGGATTTTCTTGTGTCGTGCTTACGGCGTGTTGTGTACACGTTCAATTCCAAGGAGCACCATAGTGACAAGAAATCTAGCAACCACTTTGCATTCACCGACAGTGGGCCAGACCATCCGCCCGGCGGATGCACTGGGAAAAGCGGGGGAAAAATTCGCCGCTGACTTTTATCGTGCGCGCGGGGCGCAGGTCATCGCTGCGAACGTCCACTACCGCGTGGGCGAGCTCGATCTCGTCGTGCGTGAACCCGATGGGACCATTGTCTTTTGCGAAGTAAAGACTCGGGCAAACCGCAACTTCGGCGTCGCGGAAGCGGTAACCCCACGCAAGTTAGCGCGCCTGCGCAAGGCGGCCGCGCAGTGGCTGAGTGCCGCGCGGAGTGAAGGGCAGGCGTTGAACAAGGTCCGTTTCGACGTCCTCGGGCTGGTAGCCACCGGGGCGAAGTCGGGGGAGGCGTTTGAGGTGGAATACTTCCAGGGAATCGATCATGGCTCTCGGTAGATGCGACACGATTGCGCTGGATGGAGTCCTTGCCCGGGTAGTCACAGTGGAGGCCAACGTTGGCCCCGGGCTGCCCGGAGTCCACGTGGTGGGGCTGGGTGATGCCGCGATCTCTGAGTCACGAGACCGCATTCGCACCGCGGTGAGCAATTCGCATTTGCCATGGCCCAAGACGAAGGTCGTGGTGTCCATGTCACCGGCGTCGCTGCCTAAAGCCGGGGCGCATTTTGATCTCCCGATGGCTCTGTCCATCCTGGCGGCAGGGCAGAGCGACAAGAACCGGCTCAGCGGGGCGCTCGTGCTCGGTGAGCTAGGACTGGATGGGCAGGTGCGCCCAGTTTCCGGCATCATTCCGGCCATCCTGGCGGCACGCTCGCAAGGCTATGACACCCTCATCATTCCTGTAGGCAACGCGGCGGAAGCGGCATTGGTCCCCGGCATGACAGTGCTCGTAGCCGAGACCCTGTGGGATGCTTTCGCCTGGGCATGCGGGAGTGATTGTTTGCCGGATGCGCGTCTCATCGCCCATACGGAAGTCCCAGCCCGCGAACAGGTGGCGGATTTCAGTGAGGTGGCTGGCCAGAGGGAGGCCAAGTGGGCAGCGGAAGTCGCTGCCGCCGGCGGTCACCACGTGATGATGGTGGGACCGCCCGGTTCTGGAAAGTCGATGATTGCCTCGCGCTTGCCGAGTATTTTGCCGCGCCTGAGCACGGAACAGGCCGTCGAAGCTACAGCCATTCACTCTGTGGCCGGCGCTGTCGGCACCGCGATTTCCCGGGCCCCCTTCATTGCACCGCACGCTTCGGTCACCAGGGCCGCGCTGATTGGTGGCGGTTCGGGGCGTCCGCGGCCAGGTGCGGTGAGCCTAGCCCACCATGGTGTGCTCTTCCTCGATGAAGTCAGTGAGGTTCCCGCGCAGGTTCTCGATAGCTTGCGCGCCCCTTTAGAAGAAGGTCAGGTGCGCCTGACGCGAGCGAGCAGAGAAGTCATCTTCCCCGCACAATTCCAACTGGTACTAGCCGCGAACCCTTGCCGGTGTGGTGCCGAAGAACCCGCGCGCTGCGAATGCCGTGCGGCTGACAGAATGAACTATCTGTCGAACCTTTCAGGGCCGCTGCGGGATCGCCTCGACATCATCGTGTCGCTATCGGGGCAATCCGCAGTGCTTCATGCCGAAGGGGAGGAAAGTTCCGCGGACATAGCGCAGCGCGTGACTGCCGCCCGGGAACGGATGAAAGCGCGCTGGGAGGCTGACGGGTTGGGTAGCGTGGTCAATGGCGCCGTGTCCGCTTCTTATCTGAGGCGCCACCGCCCGGCGGCGGAGTCGGCGATGATTATGCTTTCCGCTTATCTAGCGGAAGGTGAGCTGAGCCAACGCGGAGTAGATCGGGTGCTGCGTCTGGCATGGACCTTGGCAGACCTTGATGGCTCCGCACGCCCCGAGCTGGACCATGTCAGTCGGGCGCTGGATCTCCGCGGCGCCGGAACCATCGAAAGGCTGGCAGCATGAGCGAGCTTAACCTTTTGACTAGTCGGCACACGTGGGCCTATCTCAATCGCGTGGTGGAGGGTCCTTCACCAACTCTTCACGCGCTGTTGACCCAATACTCGGCTGAGGAGATTGCTCGGGGAATCTACAAAGGAGAGGATTGGATTGGGCCCCTGAGGCAAGCCACGGCTTCGCGGCGTGAGTGGCTGCGGCAAGACGAAGACCTGGCTGTAGCAGATGCGGAAGGCGCTCGGCTTATTACGCCCGCGGATGCTGAGTGGCCCGGGGAAGAGTTCTCCCGTGCCTTCGGTTTCTATCATCAAGGGGTGGTTGATGCCCCGGCAACGTTTGATGACCAAGCAGTTCCACCGCACAGTCTGTGGGTACGCGGTGGAAACCTGCGCGAAGCGGTATCCCAATCTGTGGCCCTCGTGGGCACGCGCGCGGTGAGTCGCTATGGCTGGGAAGCTGGCACCCTTTTAGCTAGCGGTCTCGCCGCTCATCACTGGACAGTAGTCTCCGGCGGGGCGGTGGGCGTTGATACAGCAGTCCACGAAGCTGCTCTGGATGCAGGAGGCTTAACGGTGGCGGTAGCGGCGTGCGGCATCGATATTTCCTATCCGGCGCGCAATGCCGCACTCTTTGACAGGATCGCTGGGAAAGGGTGCATCGTGTCTGAATTCGCGCCGGGCACGCGGCCGCAGCGTCATCGTTTTCTATCCCGTAACCGTCTTGTGGCGGCGATGACGAGCGGCACCGTGGTGGTTGAGGCAGGATTCCGTTCTGGCGCGCTCAACACCTTGAATTGGGCGGAAGCATTGGGCAGGGTTGCCATGGCAGTACCAGGCCCTATAACGACGTCTGGATCGCTGGGCTGTCATCAACGCATCCAGGATGGGCGGGCCCAACTGGTGGCTTCGGCAGACGAGGTTCGGGGGCTGGTTGGCAAAGCAGGCGAGGTGGACGTGGCGGGTCAGTATGAACTGGAATTTCAGCCGACTGCGGTGCAGCGTCTGTCTCGCAATGAACTTCGGGTGTATGACTCCACACCGCCGGAAACCGCGGAGGAAGGCGCGAGCGCAGAGGATATCGCGGCGGCTGCAGGAATGCGGGTGGCGCTGACTATTCACCTGCTCGTGGCGATGCAGAAGATGGGGGTGATCACCCGCTCAGGAGCGATGTGGCAGCGCACCTGAGTACACTCATGAGACATGAGTGGTGAAAGTGGCAGTAGTGAGCGGAACGTGGGCAGCCAGCTCGAAGAGGCGATCGAGGACTTCGCTGAATTCCAGCGCATCGTTCGCGGCCGCTCTGAAGCGACCGTCCGCGGCTATTGCTCTGACCTGCGCCTGCTGGCAGCGGAAGTCCCCGAATTCGCAGCATTTACGCTGAATTCTCTGCGCGAATGGTTAGCCCACGCCGTTGCTGAAGGTAAGTCCCGCTCCACCTTGGCGCGTCGGACCGCCGCGGTGCGCGCTTTTTCCACGTGGGCTGCGCGTGAAGGCTTCCTAAAAACTGATGTGGCGCAGCGTCTTGCCACGCCCAAGGTGGGCAAGCATCTGCCCACCGTGATGTCACCCACCGCGGCGGGGGAGCTGATGGGCAATGCGGTCTCTACCGACGAGATTCACTTTCTGCGCGATAGTGCCATGCTCGAATTCCTCTACGCCACCGGTGTGCGCGTGGCGGAACTCGTCGGCCTCGACGTCGGCGATATCGACCTTGCCCGCCGCACAGCTCGCGTGACCGGCAAGGGCAATAAGCAGCGTGTCGTCCCCTTTGGGGATGCTGCTCATGACGCGCTCTGCGCTTGGCTGAAGACAGGCCGCCCCGAGCTCGCCGGCGAAACGGAAGCGGTGTTTGTGGGCACACGCGGCGGGCGCATCGACGCGCGTCAGGTCCGTCGCGTCGTCGAGCGCGCCGCACAGGTCACGGGTGCGCCGGGCCTCACCCCGCACGGGCTACGCCACTCCGCAGCTACGCATCTGCTCGAGGGCGGAGCGGATCTACGCATCGTGCAAGAATTGCTCGGCCATTCCTCTCTGCAAACCACGCAGGTCTACACACACGTTTCTGCTCAGCGGCTTAAGGACGTCTACGCCCGTTCTCACCCACGGGCTTGAGCCGAATGACAGGTTCCCCGAGCAGGTCTAGTGGGTTGACGTAGTTCTCTCGGCCCTCAATCGCGCCCCAATGCAGCCCCGGATAGCCGTCCACGGACGGGGCGAGCGTTCCGATTACGTCCCCTTCTTTCACACTCTCGCCCTTCTTGACCCGCGCAAACACAGGTTGATAAGTGGTGCGTAGGCCGTTGCCATGAGCAATCGAAAGGGCCGGTTTGCCCGCTATGGAGCCGGCGAAATATACGACACCATCGCCGGCGGCGCGAACCTTCCCGCCGACAGGTAGGTCCAGATCGACACCGCGGTGGCCAGCCATCCACCGCTTCTCAGGAGGCTCGAAGCCACGTAAGACTCGAGAAGCAACCGGTTCCCCGGTGGTGGGGTCGACGAAGGCGGCGGCTAAGGGGACGTCGACAAGCACAGCCCACGTGAACAGGAGACCCAATAGATAAAGAAGACGGTGACGCATGACCTCAAGCCTGCGCGTGGGCGCGGTTCAAAGAAAGAGCCGGTGATAGATCTGTGGATAACGTGTTAAAGAAGAAACCCATGGTGCGTCAGGGGAAAGATTCGCGCATCCATCAACAATCCTGTGGCGATGTTTTGGTCGCGCCGTTTGGAATCACCGCCTGCGCAGTACTAAGCTTGCCCACAGCAGTCTGTGCTCAAACCCAATAGGGTTCCGTATGGATTGACTACGCGCGGCGAAGTAGTCGCTTCCTGGGTTAAGGAAGAGACAGTCTGTGGTTGACGCGGTCCCCACAAAGTTGGGGTGTTGACCAGGGCCTTCGTTGCTAGGGTGCGGAATAAAACACCGCACAATTTTTGCAAAACCGAAACAACGTATAGAAAGCGAGCGAATCATGGCAGTTGTAACCATGCGCGAGCTCCTCGACGCTGGTGTCCACTTCGGTCATCAGACCCGTCGCTGGAACCCGAAGATGAAGCGCTTCATCTTCACCGACCGTAACGGCATCTACATCATCGACCTGCAGCAGACGCTGACCTACATCGATGAGGCCTTCGAGTTTGTTAAGGAAACCGTCGCACACGGCGGCACCATCCTCTTCGTTGGTACCAAGAAGCAGGCTCAGGAAGCCGTTGCTGAAGAGGCAACCCGCGTTGGTATGCCGTACGTGAACCACCGCTGGCTCGGCGGCATGCTCACCAACTTCCAGACTGTCTCCAAGCGCCTGAAGCGCATGAAGGAGCTGCAGGCTATGGATGCGGCTGAGGACGGCTACAAGGGCCGCACCAAGAAGGAAGTTCTGATGCTGACCCGCGAGCGCACCAAGCTGGAGCGCGTCCTGGGCGGTATCTCCGATATGACCAAGGCTCCGTCCGCACTGTGGATTGTTGACACCAACAAGGAGCACATCGCGGTCAAGGAAGCTCAGAAGCTCAACATCCCGGTTGTTGCCATCCTGGACACCAACTGTGATCCGGATGAGGTCGACTTCCCGATTCCGGGCAATGACGACGCAATCCGCGCTACCAAGCTGCTCTCCGGCATCATCGCCACCGCTGTGGACGAGGGCAAGAAGGCTCGCGAGGAGCGCCAGCTTGCTCAGGCCAAGGAGGCTGCCGGCGACACCGCTGAGAAGGACGCCCGCGACGCTGCTGAGGCTGCCGCTGCGTCTGATCCGGCTTCCGCTGAGAAGTCCGAGGACGCCGAGAAGTCCGCAGAGTAATCTGCATACCTTAAGCCCCCGTACCGCACGGCCCACAGTGTCCGCGGCGATGGGGGCTTTTTCTCACGTGTTTTTCTTGGCTCGCTAAGGCACGTGACACACTAGAGGGTTGAAACGCCACGCAGAGGTTTCCCTCCGCTGGGGGAGTGGGCGAAAAACTACCACCCCCTCAACGCGACGTGGTGGTAGTGATTCGGCTACGCTGTTTCAACGAATACCGTTTAATTCCAAGGAGGATCGCTCCAACTATGGCGAACTACACTGCTGCAGACGTAAAGGCATTGCGTGAGGCCACCGGCGCCGGCATGCTCGATTGCAAGAAGGCTCTCGACGAGTCCCAGGGTGACTACGACAAGGCCGTTGAGTACCTGCGCATCAAGGGCGCAAAGAACGTGTCCAAGCGCGCTGAGCGTGAGGCTACCGAGGGCCTGATCGCCGTTTCCGGCAACACGATGGTTGAGATCAACTGCGAGACCGACTTCGTGGCCAAGAACGAGGCTTTCAAGTCCTTCGCTTCCAAGATCGCTGAGGCTGCCGGTGAGGCCAAGGTCAACTCCGGTGAAGAGCTCAACAACCTGGAGATCGACGGCAAGAAGGTTTCCGAGGTCGTCGACGAAGAGTCCGCAAAGACCGGCGAGAAGCTGCAGGCCCGCCGCGCAGTCACCATCGAGGGCGACAACGTTGCTGTCTACCTGCACCAGCGTTCCGCTGACCTGCCGCCGGCAGTAGGTGTTCTGGTTTCCTACGAGGGCAACGCAGAAGGCGCTCACGCAGTCGCTCTCCAGATTGCAGCCATGAACGCTGAGTACCTGACCCGCGAGGACGTTCCGGCTGAGATCGTTGAGAAGGAGCGCGAGATCGCTGAGGCCACCACCCGCGAGGAGGGCAAGCCGGAGGCAGCCCTGCCGAAGATCGTGGAAGGCCGCCTCAACGGCTTCTACAAGTCCGTGGTTCTGCTGGAGCAGGCAGCTCTGTCTGACTCCAAGAAGACCGTCAAGCAGGTTGCAGACGAGGCCGGCACCACCATCACCGGCTTCATCCGCTACGAGGTTGGCGCTTAAGCCTTCCTGAGACTCGTGCAGTCCGGGTTTAGAGCCTAGTGACTGCGAGTGCTCCCTCCTCCTCTTTCTTCCCCAAGGGCTGAGTGCCCGGTGGGGAGAAACTGGGGGAGGGAGTTCGCCGTTTTGCCCCCGCCCCTGAGGGTGGGGGGTCGCACGCAGCTGAATATATGACAGCGCCTTCCTATGGTTAAGATGGAACAGAATTATTCAAGCGCTTAACTGAAGCGTCGCCATGCGTGAAGGAGACGATGAAGACCGTGACTACCCCTGAACCGAAGCGAACCGGATACAAGCGAGTCATGCTCAAACTGGGTGGTGAGATGTTCGGCGGTGGCAAGGTCGGCATCGATCCTGACGTTGTAGAAAATGTTGCCCGCCAAATCGCCGAGGTGGCGAAGCAGGGGACTGAGATCGCCGTGGTGATCGGTGGCGGTAACTTCTTCCGCGGTGCCGAGCTTTCCCAGCGCGGTATGGACCGCGCTCGCTCGGACTACATGGGCATGCTAGGCACCGTCATGAACTCCTTGGCTCTGCAGGACTTCCTCAAGCAGCAGGGCATCGACTGCCGCGTGCAGACTTCCATCAACATGGCCCAGATTGCGGAGCCCTACCTGCCGCTGCGCGCCGACCGCCACCTAGAGAAGGGCCGTGTGGTCATCTTCGGTGCTGGTATGGGTATGCCGTATTTCTCCACCGATACCACCGCGGCGCAGCGCGCGCTGGAGATCGGTGCGGAGGTCCTCTTCTTGGCCAAGGCCGTCGACGGCGTCTATTCCGCCGACCCGCGCACGAATCCCGATGCGGAGCTGTACTCCGAAATCACCCCGCGCGAGGTTATCGAAAAGAACCTTAAGGTGGCCGATGCCACGGCGTTTAGCCTGTGCATGGACAACAATATGCCGATTCTGGTCTTCAACCTCCTCACGGAAGGCAATATCAAGCGCGCCGTGAACGGCGAGAAGATCGGCACGCTGGTTCAGTCCTAGTACAAACCGGCCGCGACCTGCTAGATTCTTTCCCAGTACTTTTGACTATTTCAAGGGAGTTGTAACCCTCATGATCGACGAGATCCAGCTCGAAGCTGAAGAGCACATGACCGCTTCGGTGGAGCACACCCGCGAGCAGCTGATTACCATCCGTACCGGCCGCGCCAACCCGGCCATGTTTAACGGCTTGGTTGCTGAGTATTACGGAGTGCCGACTCCGATTACCCAGATGGCCACCATCTCGGTCCCTGAGCCGCGCATGCTGCTTATCAAGCCTTATGAGCAGTCCGTAATGAATGAGATTGAGAACGCCATCCGCAACTCAGATCTGGGCGTGAACCCGACTAATGACGGCCAGGTGCTACGCGTGACCATTCCGCAGCTGACTGAGGAACGCCGCCGCGACATGGTCAAGTTGGCTAAGAGCAAGGGTGAAGACGGCAAGATTGCTATCCGCAACATCCGCCGCCGTGCCATGGAGCAGCTCAAGAAGCTCCAGAAGGATGGCGACGCCGGCGAGGATGAGGTTATCGCCGCCGAGAAGGAGATGGAAAAGATCACTTCCGGTTACATCGAGCAGGTGGACAAGCTCGTTGCCAATAAGGAAGAGGAGCTCATGGAGGTTTAACCTCCACTCTTCTAAGAGCGTTGATTTGCCGCCGCGCCAGGCACCGGCCAGCACGGCGGTCTTTTCTGTGTAGAGCCAGACCACCCACGATTACCTGAGGAGCATGCGTGAGCACTGAGCACTCGAGCCGGATGCCCAAACCCAAGAATTCTGCGGGGCGAGACATGCCCGCGGCAATTGCCGTCGGCGTCGGCTTGGGCGCGCTCGTCGTCTTTGCGGTGTGGGCTGGGCCTCTCGTGTGGTACCTCGTCGTCGCAGCCGCAGTGGGGTTGGGCATGTGGGAGGTGCTTACCCGTTTGCGGGAGCACTCTTACTATGTTCCGCGCACCCTACTGATCGTTCTTGGCCAAGCAATGCTCTGGGTCTCGTGGTTCCTTAACGCCCCAGGCCTTGTCGCTGTGTATGTGGTAGCGGTCCTTGCCCTCATGTTTGGGCGCCTCTTCCATAATGGCAGGCACCGCCCGCCGATTAACTATCTTCGCGATATGTCGATGGGCATCTTCGTGCTGACCTGGATTCCCCTGTTTGGCACGTTTGCCGCAATGCTCTCACGAGTGGAAACGCCGTTTGCTTCGGGGGCGGCGTCGATTGTCGTGTTTATGCTCTGTGTCGTCGCCTCAGACACCGGTGGCTTCATCGCTGGCGTTATGTTCGGGTCGCACCCCATGGCCCCAGCCGTTAGCCCCAAAAAATCGTGGGAAGGCTTTACCGGTTCGGTTGTTTTCGGCACCCTTACCGGCGCGCTTTCTTTCGCATTCCTGCTTCACCACAAGCCATGGGTGGGCGCGCTGATGGGACTCGGTCTTGTCTTCTGTGCAACCCTCGGTGATTTGGTGGAATCCCAGTTCAAGCGCGAGCTGGGAATCAAGGATATGTCTGCCTTGTTACCGGGACACGGCGGCATCATGGACCGCTTGGACGGCATGCTGCCGTCCGCGATGGTGACGTGGGTGGCGATGAGCTTCCTCACCACCCTTGCACCTTAGGTTTAGCGGCGAGCTTGCTTGCGCACCTGGCGGCGCAGCTCGAACATGCGCCAGCCGCCGACGAGGGCCATGATGAGGGCACCGGCGATGGCGCAGATCAGGTAGGTGACGCCCGCCGGGAACTGGACGGACCAGTTAAGGAAGTTCAGCGGTACCTGGTGTTGGTTCTGCAGGATGAAGATGATGAGGACGATGAGCAGCAGGAAGCCCACGATAAGGGCAATCCACGTGCTGGCAGCGAAAGAGCCCTTCACCTTGCCATCACTCTTATTCTCATAAGCCGTCGTGGTTGGAACTGGCTCGACCGAGCCTTCGGTGGCGGGGGATTCCGTGGTGTAATCAGTCAGCGGCTCCTCGGCCGGGGTGGTGGTGCGGAATTCCTCAGGGGAGTTTTCTGGATTCGTCATGCATCTATTAAATAGGTTGAGATGTCACTTTCGCCACTCCAGCAGAGCTTAGATTGGATAATGTGGCCGAAAACGTGGAAAATGGGCTCTACCATGGCTGAACCACTGAAACTGAATTTCTCCGCTCCGCGCCGCGGGCTACCCCCGAAGCATTTCGCGGACCTGACCGAGGCCGAGCGCATTGAGGCGCTCGCGGAACTTGGCCTGCCCAAATTCCGCGCAAAGCAGCTGGCCAAGCACTACTACGTCCACCACACCGCCGATGCTTCCGAGATGACGGATATCCCGGCCGCCGCCCGCGAGGCGGTCCAAGAGCGTTTGTTCCCCACGCTCATGGAGCCCATTCGGCAGACCTCCACCGATGATGGGGAAACCACCAAGTCCCTGTGGCGCTTGCACGATGGCACCCTGTTGGAGTCCGTGCTCATGCGCTACCCAGGGCGCGCCACCCTGTGTATCTCCTCCCAGGCTGGCTGCGGCATGGCCTGCCCATTCTGTGCCACCGGCCAGGGCGGGTTGGACCGCAACCTGTCCACCGCGGAAATCGTGGAGCAGTTTAGGCACGCTGCCCGCCTCATGGAAGAGGAGGGCGGACGTCTTAGCAACGTTGTCTTCATGGGTATGGGCGAGCCGCTGGCCAACTACAAGCGCGTGGTCCATGCGGTGCGCCAGATTACCGGATCTGACCTCACAGGTTTCGGCCTTTCCCAGCGCAATGTCACGGTGTCCACGGTCGGCTTGGCTCCGGCCATCCGCAAGCTCGCGGATGAGGACCTGTCCTGCACCCTCGCAGTCTCCCTGCACACCCCGGATGATGAACTGCGCGATACCCTCGTGCCGGTTAACAACCGCTGGCCGGTTGAGGAGGTCCTCGATGCCGCTAAGTACTACGCCGATAAGTCGGGCCGCCGCGTGTCCATCGAATATGCGCTGATCCGCGATAAGAACGATCAGGATTTCCGCGCCGACATGCTGGGCCGGAAGCTGCATGCGGCACTGGGATCCAAGGTCCACGTCAACGTCATTCCGCTCAACCCCACACCGGGTTCGGAGTGGGACGCCGCCCCGAAGGCGCGCCAGGACGAGTTCGTTCGCCGCGTCATCGCGCAGGGCGTGCCGTGCACCGTGCGCGATACCAAGGGCGATGAAATCGCTGCGGCCTGTGGCCAGCTCGCTGCCGACGAGCGCGAGACCGCTTAAGCATCCAGCTCACAGTTTCCTAACAATAGTTTTGCTGGAGAACAAGGCATTAATGGTTCTTGATACCGTTAATGCTTATGACTCATCCTTATCGCGAGGACTTAGCCACAGATCCACGCACCCAAGCTTTAGCGGTGCGCGATCTGCGCAAGTCTTTTGGTTCTCAGATCGCTGTCAACAGCCTCAACCTTGATGTCCCGCGCGGATCCATCTACGGCATAGTGGGGCCGAATGGCGCGGGCAAGACCACGATGCTGACCATGGCGTGTGGCCTCCAGCGCCCTGATGCCGGCCACAGCTTCATCGCCGGCCACAACGTGTGGGAGGAACCCATCCCCGCCAAACAGGCCATGGGGCTGCTCATGGATGGGGCGCCGGTCTTTGACCGTCTCACTGGCGCTGAATACCTTCACTACCTCGGCGCCCTTCACAAGTTAGAGCGCTCCGAGTCGCTGCGTCGTGCGCAGGAGCTTCTCGACGCCCTCTCCCTCTCCGAGGCCGCCGATAAACGCATCGCGGACTATTCCGCCGGCATGACCAAAAAGATCCTCCTGGCCGGGGCCGTCCTGCACAACCCGGAGGTGCTTATCCTTGACGAGCCTCTGGAAGCCGTGGATCCGGTCTCCGGGCGCCTCATCCAGCAGATGCTGCGCGCCTATGCCTCCCGCGGCGGCACGGTTATTTTGTCCTCACATGTCATGGAGCTCGTCGAGGGGCTGTGCGACCACGTCGCCATCATCAACGGCGGCCAAGTCATCACCGCGGGTCACGTCGACGATGTCCGCCAGGGCCAAAGCCTGAGCGATCTCTTTATCGCGGCCGTCGGCGGGCGGGACCTGGATGCCTCGAAGTTTGGGTGGCTGCGTTCGCCAGCGGCAGGTGACGCTGAATGACATCCACTCTGTTCAGCCTTCATCGCACTCTGTGGTGGCGAAGCGTTTCCTCCAACCCGGCGACGCTCATGATGGGGCTCATGATGCTGATCTACGGAGCAATCGGCCTCTTTTCCATCGCAGCCATGGTATATGCAGATATCACCACGCCCGGACACGGCTACCAAGCACTGACCGTCGGCGTGGCGGGCGGCATGCTCATTTACATACTCCTCGCTCTCTTTATGCCGGCGGGGGAGAATCAATTGAGCCCGACAACTCTGGGAGCCCTTCCTCTGACTCCCCGTGAGGTCCTTCCGGGCTTGTTCTTCTCCGGTCTGCTGACCACCCGCGCCATCATGTCGGTCGTCTTTTCCCTGGTGTATGCGATCATCGGCAGCATTTTCCTCATCCTGACAGGAACCGGGTGGGCTGCGGTGCCCTTCGTCGTGGGCATGGTGCTGTCGTGCGCGACGACCATCATCGTTGGCGAATGTCTTGGCCAAGTGGCTTCCGCTATCGCGGATTCCCAAAAGTCGCGCACCCAAATTGCGGCGATGGTGGTTATGGGCCTGCTGGTCTTTGGCATGCTGCAGGCACAGAGCGTCCTCGAGTCCTTGCCTCCGCTCGATTCGGTGGGCACCATCATGGCCTGGACTCCGTTGGGTGCCGGGGTGGGGTGTGCGCTCGCGCTTGTCGACGGCCACCTCATCACCGCCCTATCCCAACTCTTGATCGCGGTGGCCAGCCTTGTCCTGCTGGTATGGGCGTGGTCCCGTCAGATAGGCGGCCTCATGCGCAACCCCGGAACAGGCGGTGACGCAGCCAGCGAAGTGACGGGCAAGGGTGTGTCCAAGTTGGAGTTGGGCGCCTGGACTTATTCCAGCCCGGCGGCGATGGAATACTCTCGCGCACTGCGTTATCTCACCCGCGATAAGCGGCAAACCGGCATGCTCTACACGATGCCTTTGTTTGGCGTGCTGACCCTATATCAGTTGTGGAAGGGCGATGATTTCACCGCCTATTTCATGCTGTGCTTCAGCGCGATCGTGCTCTCTTCGCTCTTGGCTAATGATTATGGCTTCGATGGGCCATCGAATTGGGTCCACATGGTGGCTCCGGTTGCTCCGCGCACCATCCTTCATGCGCGCCACCTCGCACACGTCACTATTCCCTTGATCGGGTTTGTGCTGCTTGCCGTAGTGGTACTTGTCTTTAGCGACAACCTCACCTTGGGCATGTTGTGCACAGCTGTGGCTCTAGGCGTGTTCATTTCCACGGCGGCGGTGGGCTTGGGACTGACCGTGCTTAACCCTTATCCCTTGTCAGCCCCGGGACAGAACCGGTGGAATGACAAATCCGGCTATTCCGCTGGCGCTTTCTTCACGGCGTTCGTCGGCATGATGCTGGTGTGGGTGCCCGCGCTTCCCGGCATCGTGGTTTCTGCCCTCAGCTATGAGCGCGGCGGCTGGCTGCTGTATGCCGCTGTGATAGTTTCTCTGCTGGTTCCGTCACTTGTCTACGCCGCTGTCTGGCGCTTCGCCGGAAAGAGGGCGCAGGAGCGAACCCCGGAGATTTACGCCACGGTAAACCGTTACGTGAGCTAGGGGTTGAGCAGATAGTACAAAAGCTCCCTTCCATGTGCAGTTCATTCATGAACTGCGGGAAGGGAGCTTTTGTTTACAGCGAAGAAGCTTTAGTTAGCCACCGGCTTGGCAGCGTGGCGGCCGTCGGACACGCCGCGGAGGTGAGCGACGCGGGAGGGCTCAATGTTGAGGGCACGCAGCTCGTCATCGGTCAGGGAAGCGTAGACGTTGCCAACGGTCTTCTGCTCGTATGCCCAGTCCGGCTCCTCGTGGCCCACCGGCTTGTTGCGGGCAGTCAAGGTGCGTACCTGGGAGAGCTTCGGCTGCAGAGCGTAAATGACCAAGCCGAGGGCGATGAGGACTGCCAGGGCGATAAGCCAGACCGTCTCTACGTGGCCCTTGTGGTTACCAAAGTTATAAGCAAGCAGGAACGCGACGGACGTCCAGCCGGCGATCTGTACGCCTGAGCGGCTGATGCGGGACCAACCGAAACCTGCGGACGGGACGTCATCGGTGGATACGCCGTCGAAAACCTGCGATGCCGGCTTGTGGGAAGACACTTGCTCTCCTTTGCGTGTACATGCGGCCCGCCCTGGTTAGAACTAGTTGCGTGAGGCGAGCGCACGAAAATGCCAGTTATTCTGTGTAGTAGTTTAAATGATTCAGCCGATAACCGCGATTAAACACCCCCGCCTATCGCTATCGGAGCGCACAGGACTCCGACTAGGGTTGACCGGCTAGGGTTGAGAGGGTGAGTACCCAACGCATTCTTATTCTCGGCTCTACTGGCTCGATCGGCACCCAGGCTCTGGACGTTATCGCGGATAACCCGGATAAGTTCACAGTCGTAGGCATTGCCGCCGGCGGCTCCAACCCGCAGCTCATCATCGAGCAGGCTCGTGCCCTCAACCTTTCGTTTGACCACGTGGCCGTCGCCAAGCCCGATGCGGCACGCACCGTCTCCGAGGCCCTCGGTGGCACCGTGCTCTCCGGCCCAGATTCCGCAGAGCAGCTGGTTCGGGCCATCGATGCGGATAAGGTCCTCAACGCGCTCGTCGGTTCAATGGGCCTAGCCTCCACGGTCGCGACTTTGGAAAAAGGCGAGCTTCTAGCGCTAGCGAATAAGGAATCCCTCGTCGCTGGTGGCTCCATCGTGACCCGCCTGGCGGGGGAGGGTCAGATTATTCCGGTGGATTCCGAGCATTCCGCCATGGCGCAATGCTTGCGAGCGGGCAGTGATGTGGAGCTTGATCACCTCGTCCTCACCGCCTCCGGTGGTCCCTTCCGAGGCTGGACCCGCGAGGAGATGTGGGATGTCACCCCGCAGCAGGCTGCGCAGCACCCAACGTGGTCGATGGGGCAGATGAACACCCTGAATTCCGCCACGCTGGTCAACAAGGGCTTGGAGCTCATTGAGGCCACGCTGCTTTTCGACGTCTCCCCAGAGCGCATCGAAGTCACCGTCCACCCCCAGTCCATCGTCCACTCGATGGCAACGTTCACTGACGGCTGCACCATCGCGCAGTGCTCGCCACCGTCGATGAAGCTGCCGATCTCCCTCGCATTGGATTGGCCGCGCCGCGTACCGGGTGCCCAGCCGGCATTGGATTTTTCCACCGCGCATGACTGGCATTTCGAGCCGCTGGATGATGAGGCCTTCCCGGCCGTTCGCCTGGCGCGCGAGGTTGCCGCCGCCGGAGGTACCCACGCTGCCGTGTACAACGCTGCCAACGAGGAGGCGGCCGCGGCCTTCTTGGCGGGGCGCATTCACTTCCCGGAAATTGTTGACGTTGTCAGCCACGTCGTGGATCAGGCCGCGCAGTTCGCTGGTGTACCCTCTAGCGTCGATGATGTCCTCGCCGTGGAAGGCGAGGCCCGCCGTCGCGCCAACGCGATGGTGGATTCGCTCGATCGTTAGAAAGCCCCCTAATCTATGGCAAATGTCCTCGGCATAGTTCTCTTCGCCTTGGGGATCGGCATCACCGTTGCCCTGCACGAGGCCGGTCACATGTTTAGCGCTCGTGCCTTCGGCATGCGTGTGCGCCGCTATTTCATCGGCTTCGGTCCGCGCGTTGCGTCCTTTACGCGTGGACACACCGAGTATGGCCTCGCTGCCTTCCCGGTGGGTGGTTTCTGCGATATCGCAGGCATGACGGCGCAGGATGAGTTCCTCACGGAAGAGGAAAAGCCCTATGCCATGTACACGAAACCGGCGTGGCAGCGCATCATCGTGCTGGCCGGCGGCATCACCGTCAACCTGCTTTTAGGATTTATTATCCTGCTGATCATCGCCATGACGACGGGCTTGCCCAACCCAGACGCGGATGTGCGCCCGCGCGTTGGCGAGGTGTCCTGCGCGGCGAATCAGAAGGCCGATGGCGAACTCGAACCGTGCCAGGGAGTAGGCCCTGCTGGTGAGGCGGGCGTGGAACCTGGGGACATCGTTCTCGCGCTGAACGGCGAGACCATGGACTCCTTTGCGCAGCTTCGCGATACCGTCATGAGCTACCCCGGTGACACTGTCACCCTCAGAGTCGAACGCGATGGCGAGCCGCGTGACTTCGACATCACGCTTGCTACGGTGACTCGACTCAACGCCGAGGGGCAACTGGTGGAGGTCGGCGCCATCGGTATGAGCAACCAGATTATCGATATCAGGGAGATCTACTCCTTCGTCGACGCCTTCCCGGCGACCGCCCGCTACTCGGGCTATGCGCTCAACGCCACGGTCCAAGGAATCGCGCAATTCCCAGCCAAGATCCCGGGCGTGGTGGCCTCCATCTTTGGGCAGGAGCGCGATGTTAACGGACCAATGTCTGTGGTGGGAGCCTCCCGGGTGGGCGGCGAGTTGGTCGAGCGGAGCCTGTGGTCATCCTTCTTCATGATGCTGGCCACCCTCAACTTCTTCCTCGCGCTGTTTAACCTCATCCCACTCCCGCCGTTCGATGGCGGCCATATCGCCGTCATTATTTATGAGAAAATCCGCGACGCCCTGCGCCGCCTCATGGGCAAGGACCCGAAGGGGCCCGCGGATTACACCAAGCTCATGCCGGTGACCTATGTGCTGGCTTTCCTCCTCATGGCGGTGGGTGCTCTCATCATGATTGCGGACGTGGTTAACCCAATTCGGCTGTTTGGCTAGTGATCCACCTGCGGTGCGCGGTGCTAGAGTAGGGGCGTTAAAACCCAATTAGCAAGGAGCACACATGTCGACCCCTATTGGTCTTGGAATCCCCGACGGCCCGCCTCCCACCCTGGCGCCGCGCCGCAAGACGCGTCAGCTCATGGTTGGCCAGGTGGGCGTGGGCTCTGATCACCCGATTTCAGTGCAGTCGATGACCACGACGAAGACGCACGACGTCAACGCCACCCTCCAGCAGATTGCACAGCTGACCGCGAGCGGCTGTGACATCGTTCGCGTTGCCTGCCCGAAGACGGTTGATGCGGAGGCTTTGCCGGCGATTGCGCAGAAGTCCCCGATCCCGGTGATTGCAGATATCCACTTCCAACCCAAGTACATCTTTGCCGCCATCGATGCCGGCTGCGCTGCGGTGCGCGTCAACCCGGGCAACATCAAGGAATTTGATGGCCGCGTTAAAGAGGTGGCGAAGGCCGCCGGCGATGCCGGTATCCCGATTCGCATCGGCGTCAACGCGGGCTCCCTGGATAAGCGCATCATGGAGAAGTACGGCAAGGCCACCCCGGAGGCTCTCGTCGAGTCTGCGTTGTGGGAGGCCGGCCTCTTCGAGGAGCACGGCTACGGCGATATCGCCATTTCCGTCAAGCACAACGACCCCGTCGTCATGGTGGAGGCCTACCGCCAGCTCGCCGCTCAGTGCGACTACCCGCTGCACCTCGGCGTCACCGAGGCCGGCCCGGCATTCCAGGGCACCATCAAGTCTTCCGTGGCTTTCGGCGCCCTGCTCGCCGAGGGCATCGGTGACACCATCCGCGTGTCCTTGTCGGCGGATCCGGTCGAGGAGATCAAGGTCGGTGACCAGATCCTGCAGTCCCTCAACCTGCGCCCGCGCAAGCTCGAGATTGTTTCCTGCCCGTCCTGTGGTCGCGCACAGGTGGACGTCTACAAGCTCGCCAACGAGGTCACCGAAGGCCTCGACGGCATGGAGTTCCCGCTGCGCGTGGCTGTCATGGGCTGCGTGGTCAACGGTCCGGGCGAGGCCCGCGATGCCGACCTCGGCGTGGCCTCCGGTAACGGCAAGGGCCAGATCTTTGTCAAGGGTGAGGTCATCAAGACCGTTCCCGAGTCCAAGATCGTGGAAACGCTCATCGAAGAGGCAATGCGCTTAGCTGAAGAACAAGGTTTGGAAGCTGTGGAGGGCGCCAAGGCTGAGGTCCGCGTTACCAAGTAACCCACCTGCGGTGTGGGGCGGCCGTCTAGCCGCCCCAGGCTGCTACGCTGCCCAAGCATGAAGAGGTTCGTGGCGCTGCTCGGTGCGGCAGGTATCGCGGCGTCGTCATTGGTGGGATGCACCCCCAAGCCGGTGTCTGCGCGTCCAGTCGCTGAGCAATTCCTGGAAGACATGGAAACCCGCAATAACGAGGACTTGGTGCAGCTTGTCGATGATGGCAGCACAGCTACGAACACGCTTGACGCAACCTTCGCGGGCCTGCAAGCCGAGGGGCTCGACGTCGAATTGACCGGGGTTGATCAACAAGAGGCCCAAGCCACCGCGCACTATTCGGTGACGTGGACCCTGCCTCGTAATCGTTCCCTGCGCTATGACACCTCGATGGCCTTAACGCGCAAGGAGAAAGACTGGACGGTGCGCTGGCAGCCCAGCATTATCCACCCCGATCTCGGTGCGCACCAACACCTCGAATTGCGCTCAATTGCGCCGAAACGCGCCGGCGTGGTCTCCTCCGATGGAGTGGAACTCATGTCTCCGGGCTTGCAATACCGCCTCGTTGTCGATACCGACGCCGTAGACGACCCACGCCCCGTCGCCGCGAAAGTATCCGGCGCGCTGAGCCAAGCTCATCAAGAGGATGATTCCATCCCGGAGATTGACTCTGGTGAGCTAGCCAAGAATCTCGAGGAGGTCGATGGTTCCTACTCAGTCACCATGCTCAATGAGGCTCAGGCAGCGCGGCTGCGCCCGGTTCTGGAGAACCAGAAAGGGATCCGCTTCAACGAGGAACCCGCGCTTATCACGCGCGATACTGGCTTGGCCCCGGACATCCTCGCCCGGGTGCGGTCGATGGTCTCCGAGGAGGTCGACGGAACAAATGGATGGTCCGTTTCTGTCGTCAACGAACACGGAGCCGCGCTTTCCGACGTCGAGCATCACGAACCCGAGGCAGCTCCGTCCATCAAGGTATCGCTGGACTATGACGTCCAGCGTGCCGCGCAAGAAGCCGTCAATCAGCGTGCTGAATACGAGGCCATGCTCGTGGCCATGCGCCCTTCGACCGGCGAGATTCTAGCCGTGGCCCAAACCCCGGAGGCAGATAAGAAGGGCGATATCGCCCTCCAAGGTCAGTTCCCACCGGGTTCGGTGTTTAAGATCATTACGGCCTCGGCGGGCGTCGACAAGCAAGGCCTGTCTCCAGACTCTCTCGTTCCGTGCCCCGGCACCATGGAGCTGTATGGGCGCACCGTCACCAACTACAACGGGTTCTCCCTTGGCTCGGTGCCGCTGCGTCAAGCCTTTGCACAATCCTGCAACACCACTTTTGCGCAGATCTCAACGGATCTGCCGAAGGGTGAGCTACGTGATGTGGGCAAACAATATGGTCTGGGAATTGACTATGAGGTGCCGGGCTTATCGACGCTCACCGGCTCCGTCCCCGAGGGCGAGACACCCCTCGAGCGCACGGAATCTGGTTATGGACAGGGCCTCGACCTTGTCTCTCCCTTCGGCATGGCGCTTGTCTCCTCGACGGTCGCGGCGGGCAAGACCCCGACGCCGACGCTTATTGAGTCACGCGAGACCAAGGTGTCCGAAAAGGTCCCCGCGCCCAGCGAGGAAACATTGACTCAGGTGCGGGACATGATGCGCCAGGTGGTGGCAAGCGGTACGGCATCAGGGATGCAGGCGCAGGGCACCGTCTACGGCAAGACCGGTGAAGCGGAGATCAACGGCGGCTCACACGCCTGGTTTACCGGCTACCGCGATGACGATATCGCTTTCGCAACTCTGGTTGTTCTGGGCGGTGGATCGACGATTTCCGTCAACATCACGGACAATTTCCTGCAGCGCCTCGACGCCCTCCGCGCGGAAGGCCACGGCGAGGTTGCGCCCGCACAAGAGCAGTAGCGTGCGCTCATTAGCGCGCCAGTGATGTCCTTTGTCGGGCGCTGGGGAAGAGGGCTACCATGAGTAGTTATGACTAAGCGCGCGATGCTGAAGCAAGAAAAAGATACTCCAATCCGCAAGGTACCGAAGGACATTGAGCGCCCGGAGTACGTGTGGAAGGACACGGTCCAGGAAGCTCAGGGCGAGCCATTCGTGCAGACACCAGAGGTTATTGAGGCCATGCGTGAGGCCTCCCGGATTGCCGCCAATGCCCTCCAGGAGGCAGGAAAAGCAGTGGCGCCTGGCGTGACCACGGATGAGATTGACCGTGTGGCGCACGAGTACATGTGTGATCACGGTGCGTACCCGTCGACTTTGGGCTACCTGGGTTTCACGAAGTCCTGCTGTGTCTCCCTCAATGAGATTGTCTGCCACGGCATTCCGGACACGACGGTGATTGAGGATGGTGACATCGTCAATATCGACGTCACTGCGTTCAAGAATGGTGTCCACGGCGATACGAACGCTACGTTCCTCGCAGGCAACGTCACCGAAGAACACAAGCTGTTGGTCGAGCGCACCAAGGAAGCGATGATGCGCGGCATTAAGGCCGCAAAACCGGGCCGTGAGATTAACGTTATCGGACGCGTCATCGAGTCTTATGCACACCGCTTTGGCTACAACGTGGTCACTGACTTTACCGGGCACGGCGTAGGCCCTACCTTCCACAACGGGTTGGTTGTGCTGCACTACGATTCCATGACCTACCGCGACATCCTCGAGCCTGGAATGACCTTGACCATCGAGCCGATGATCAACCTGGGCTCCCTGGATTATGAGATCTGGGATAACGGCTGGACTGTCCAGAACACCGACGGCAAGTTCACCGCCCAGTTCGAGCACACCATTGTCATCACCGATGACGGCAACGAGATCCTCACTTTGCCGGACGAGGCCTAGCGTTTAAGCGCCAGCGTTTAAGCGCCGAGCGCTTAAACCTAGCCAAGATGAAACAAAGCCCTCCACTTCCCGTGCACTACACGGTGGGGTGGAGGGCTTTGTGCTGCCAGTAAAGAGCGCTAACTAGAAGGAGACGTTCTTCAAAGCCTGGCCAACGTAGTCCGGAATCATGCCGGAGAACACGGCGTAGTTGTAGCCGGCGACTGCGGTGGAGACAGCGGCTGCGGCGACCATAGCGATGGTGCCACCACGCCAGAGGTCCAGCCACTGCGGAACCTGGGACTCGTTCTTGGTGGAGCCGAAAGCGTCGGCGCCGTTGCCGGTGATGTTGCCGTCGGTCACGCCACCCAGCTTGGAGGAGAGGGAGCCCTCGCCCTCAGAGGAGAGCGCGGAGGACATTTCGGAGGAGGTAGCGTCCTTCTGGAGCTCCTCCTGAACCTGCTGCTCGGTCAGGCCGGAGCCCTCAACAGCCTCAGCGGCGGAAGCAACGGTGGTGCCAGCGAAGGCGATGGTAGCGGCGGTTGCAGCAGCAACGGCGGCGGTGCGGAATTTACGCATCTTGAGTAAAGCCTTTCAGAAAGTGGGTTAGAAGGGGAAGGGGAGAACTACATGCCGAACTTGAGGTAGTTCAGTGCCGGGCCAACCAGACCACCGGCGATGGTGATGATGGTGGCGACGATGCCGATGCCGGCGAGGGCCTGTGCCCACTTCGGCTCACCGGAGATCGAAGAGTTCTGGCCGAAGATGTTCTGACCATTGGCTTCCTTGTCCGCGTCGAGCGCCTTGCCCAGCTCGGAGGAGCCGCCCGCCTTCTGGGTGCCCTGCTGCTCACCAGCGGTTGCGGAAGAGTTGGTTGCAGAATCGTTGCTGCCCTCTGCAGCGGAAGCAACGGCGGTGCCGCCGAATGCAACAGCGAGAGCGGTAGCACCGGCAATGGTGGCCTTGCGAATGCGCATAGTGTGAATCCTTTTAAACCTCGTAGGAACTGGAGTAACTATAGGGTGCCCCAAGTCACCTGAGCGATTCTAGCGTAAACATTGGCAGGATTCACGGAATTCGCATCATTATTATGCGCGCATATCCCGCTTAAAGCGTCCCAGCTACTCGGTTCTGGGTCCAGGCATGCAAAAACGCCCATCCTCACGACGAGAGGATGGGCGCTAGAAAGTGCGCTGAGCTAGTCAGCGTACCCGCAACTTAATTAGCGGCGGAAGATCGGATCCAGCAGGTGTGCCGGAACGATGTTGTTGTACACAGCGAAGTTGTAAGCGCCGATGATAGCGCCGATGACGGAGGAGACACCCAAGGTGATAACGCCCGTCTTCCACTTGGAAGCCCACTCCGGCATGTTCGGGTCGGTCTCTTTGCCCCACATATCCTCGCCGGTGACCTTGTTGTCAGGGTTAACGACAGCCTTGCCGTCCTCGCCCTCTTCCCATGCGCCCCACTTCTTGCCCAGCTGGGTCAGGGAGCTGGAGGAGCCCTCCTTGGAGTTCTCAGCCGAGGAGGAGTCCTCGCTGGAGGAGGAGGCCTCTTTGGTGTTCTCGGTCGAGGCGGAGGTGCCCTCGTTGGTGTTTGCGGTCTCTGCGGAGGCAACGACGGTGCCGCCGAAAGCTACGGTGACAGCGGTGGCAGCAGCAACGGCTGCAGTGCGGAAGTTACGCATTGTGAAAATTACCTTTCGGAAGTTTTGGTGAAGCCGTGTGGCTGTTGCTTAGAAGGACGGGCCGTGTACGAAGAAGTTGTATACGGGGCCGATGATGGTGCCGACCAGAGCGGCGACACCAGTAGCAATGGTTACGCCGTAGAGGATCTTTGCCCACTCCGGCTGCTCGGAGAAGTCCTTCTTGATGCCGAAGATGGCAGTGCCGTCGGCTGCCTGGTCGCCCTCAACCTTGTTGCCAATCTTGGAGGACAGGGAAGGCGTGTAGTCCTCAGGGGTGGTGTCGGCTACGCCGCCCGGGCCGGTCTTAGACTGGCTCTGCTTCTCAACGGTGACGGTGTTATCGCCCTGCTCAGTGGTCTCAGCGGCGAAAGCAACGGTGGAGCCGCCGAAGGCAACAGCGAGAGCAGTAGCGCCGGCGAGGGCTGCATTGCGGATACGCATATCAAAAGTCCTTAGTGTCGTACGTGCAAGGCCTCCGGTTGAGAGGTCTTGATTTACAGGGATAGGGATTAGTTTGGTATCCCCAAAACACACTGAGCCGGTAGAGAGTATCGGCTCGTTCCGGTGTCCGTAATTAACCTAGCCAACGGTCAGGCAAAATGCACGTCAGTTGGAGCGTTCTTTTATGCACTGCCAGCAATCACCCCCGAAATGGGTGATTTTCTTAAAGGTTGCTGGCAGATGTTGTTGGTGTTAAGACGTGCTTGTAGTGGCTTTCAGTGGGAATGGCGAAATTAGTTTAACGCCAATGTGAAAAACGTTACATGATTCGATGTAACTTTCACTCTAGCCACTCTAGTCCCAAAACGGCGTTCTCCACTACTTCTGGCAGTGCCGGGTGGATCCAATACTGTGAACGGGCGAACTCGCGCATGTCGAGGTCGTAGCTCATCGCGGTGATCAATTGTTGGATAAGCGTGGAGGCCTGTGGGCCCATGATGTGGGCGCCGAGGAGCTTGCCCGTGGTCCGGTCCGCTACCAGCTTGCAGATGCCCGTCGAGTCCTCCATGGCCCAGCCATAGGCAACGTCGCCAAAATTTTGCACCTTTACAGTGACGTCATAGCCCTCCTCGCGGGCTTGTTCCTCAGTGAGGCCGACCGTCGCAATCTGTGGGTGCGTAAAGATGGCAGAGGGCACGTGCTCGTGGGGCATGGGCTGGAGATCGTCCGGGTGCAGCAGATTGTGCTGCACTGCTCGTTGCTCCGCATTGGCCACGTGCTTGAGCATGTACGGAGATGAAACATCCCCGAGCGCCCACACACCCTTGCAGGTTGTGCGGCCAAACTCGTCGACCTTGATTCGACCGTCCTCGTGCATTTCAATGCCGCTGGCAGAAAGATCCATCTGGTCACCGTTGGGCTGGCGGCCGGTGGCAACGAGGATGGCATCTGCCTCCACGACGTCCCCGCTGTCCAAGGTAAGGCGTACGCCGTCTTCGGTTTCATCGAGCGCAGTGGCGGTGCCGATGTGGACGTCGAAGCGCTTTCGTGCGAGGTCGTTGAAGCGGGAGCTTAGGTCCTCATCGAGGAAGCGGAGGAATTTCTCCGATCGGTTGACCACGGTGACGTCGGTCCCCAGGCCGTCGAAGACGTGAGTAAACTCCATGGCGATGTAACCGCCACCTACCACTATGAGGCTGCGCGGCTGCTTCTCAAGACGCATGATGTCTTCATTGGTGTGAACCGGGGCAGTGGCGCTGGCATACGGCTCGGGTAGCACGGGGCGTGAACCGGTAGCGATGACTATATTGTCACCGGTGATGATGTCCTCACCCGCCTGCAGGGTCTTCGGTCCGATGAACCGTGCGTGCTGATCAAAGACTGTAATATTGGGCGTTTCCTCGCCACGGCGGTACTCTTCGCCGCCCTGGGCAATCTGATCAATTCGGTTGTGGAACACGCGCTTGACGATGCCCTCCCAATCCACAGCATCCACGTGGGCGCTGAGCCCAAGGCGCGTGGCCTCGCGCGCGGCGAGCGCAACGTCGGCGGCGTAGACGTACATCTTCGTGGGGATGCAGCCTACGTTGAGGCACGTGCCGCCGAAGGTTCCCTTCTCAATGATGGCGATGGATTTACCGTCAAACTCGGGAGAGGGGATTGAATTTCCCGAACCTGTGCCGATGATGACGAGGTCAAAGTGCTGTGCGGAAGTCATGCCGATCATTCTAAAGGTTGACTAGCCGCAAACCGTGCAGGCTTTTAGGAGCGCGAGGCGCGGGAGGTTAATCCGTCTCAAGTGGTGCTACTGTGCTCAACCATTCCGCCGTGGCGGAGAGAGCGTCTAGTAGCGGCTCGGGACGCGAGAGAAAGAGATCGTGGCGCCCATTGTTGACAACGTGAAGCGTGTAGCGAGCACTGAGTTCCTTGGCCCAGCGCTGGCTTTGCCGTACATCAACGACAGTATCGGCGGTATTGGAGGACTCGCTGTATGGCCGGTTGAGCTCGGAGCGTCCAGAGGTCATAGTGAGCAGCGGGAGCCCAATGTTGATGCGGCCGGAGTGGATTGCGTCGAAGCCGCGGAAGACTGCTGCAACCCAACCCAGGAACTTGGGGTGTCCGCCCAGCGGCTTCAGGCGAAGATCGAAGTCCCAGTCGCCCTGTTCCCCGGAATGGACCGACTCCCCATAGGTTGTGAGGTCACCGGCGGGTATTTCGAGTCGTGGGGCGATGGCAGCGCCGGCATAGATAACGTGCTTGAGCGTCTCGTAGGTTCCATTCGGTATTCCCATCATGGCTAGCCAGGGGCTGTTGAACACGACACCAGCGATGCGGGCGAAACGCTCGCGATCATGGCGGCGAAGGCGATCGAGCCAGAGCGCGGTGATGGTGCCGGCGGTGGAGTGGCCCATGATGATGACACGCTGGTTGGGGATGGCATCGAGAGCTGCATTGAGATCAGCGTCGTAGTACTGCAAGTCGCTGATGTAGTGCCAGGTCTGACCGTCCCGTCGAGAGCGTCCGCACTTGCGCAGATCGAGGGCGTAGAAGGCATAGCCGAGCTCATAAAAGTACCGTGCCACGTGGTCATGGAAGAAATAGTCTGTCATCCCGTGGACCCACAGTAAGGCGGGGCGATCATCATGGGCGTCGCCGCCGGGGCAGTAGCGCACGAGCGTCGCGCAGACAGTGTCTTCGCCGTCAGGGTCGGTGCCGAGTTCGAGTGGAGCGGCCTGGAAGTCGGGGCCGAGGATGTCTTCTGACCATTCGAGTTCGTTATGCGTCATGGGATTCATGATAGGTCGCGCGGCCAGATGCATCTGGCAGAGCGGAGCGCTGACGGGAAACACCCTGCACCACAAATGGGGTAACAAATTCGAAATCGGGCATTTATTTTTTCAGGAATGCCTATTTCGCAATAAGGGGCGTAAAGTGGAATTAATGCTTGACGGACCTTCCGCAGGGGTGGTCTGTATGCCAGCTTGGACCCTAGCATCGTCGAGCGCTTTCTCACCGCGCCCTGTGCACCCACATGTGCGGGGCATTTGACCACATCGAATACATCGACTTAAAGAGGTAATAAGTACAGTGTCCTCCGATAAGAAGACAGCACAAGTAGTAGACGAGGTTGAGGTCGCACTCATTGGTGCAGGTATTATGAGCGCCACCCTCGGCGCCATGCTGCGTGAGCTCGAGCCCAGCTGGACCCAGATGGTCTTCGAGCGCTTGGACGGCCCTGCGCTTGAATCCTCCTCCCCGTGGAATAACGCTGGTACTGGCCACTCCGCGTTGTGTGAGTTGAACTACACCCCGGAGAAGAATGGCCGCATTGATGTTTCCAAGGCCATGAACATTAATGAGAAGTTCCAGGTTTCGCGCCAGTTCTGGTCCCACCAGCTCAACAACGGCATTCTGACGGACCCGAAGGCCTTCATCAATCCAGTTCCGCATGTGTCCTTTGCGCAGGGTTCCATCCAGGTTGACTACCTGAAGCGTCGCTTCGATGCGCTGAAGGACAACCACATGTTCCCGAACATGCAGTTCAGCGATGATGACGCTACCTTCCAGGAAAAGCTTCCTCTGATGTCGGAAGGCCGTGACTTCAACGCTCAGAAGGTCGCTATTTCCTGGACCGAAGTTGGTACCGACGTCAACTTTGGTGCCCTGGCGAAGCAGTTCTTCACCGCGGCTAAGGCAGCGGGTACCGAGATCCGCTACGGCCACGAGGTCGTCGATATCAAGCGCGATGGTTCCAAGTGGCGCGTGGTGGCAAAGAACCTGCACACCGGTGACTACGAGGCAGTCCACGCCAAGTTCGTCTTCGTGGGTGCAGGCGGCTACGCGCTCGACCTGCTGCGCAAGGCTGGGGTCCGTGAGGTTTCTGGTTTCGCAGGCTTCCCGGTTTCCGGTCTGTGGCTGCGTTCTAAGAACCCGGATCTGATTAAGCAGCACCACGCCAAGGTTTATGGCAAGGCTGCTGTGGGCGCTCCGCCGATGTCCGTGCCGCACCTGGATACCCGCGTCATTGATGGCGAGCAAGGCCTGCTGTTTGGTCCGTACGGCGGCTGGTCCCCGAAGTTCCTCAAGAAGGGCTCCTACCTGGACCTGTTTAAGTCCATTCGTCCGGATAACATCACCTCTTACCTGGGCGTTGCGGCACAGGAGTTCGGCCTGACCAAGTACCTGGTTACTGAGGTCCTCAAGGACTTCGACAAGCGCGTCGAGACCCTGAAGGAGTACGTACCGAGCGCAGACCCGGCAGATTGGGAGACCGTCATCGCCGGCCAGCGCGTCCAGGTGATTAAGCCGGCGGGTGCACCGCAGTTCGGTTCCTTGGAGTTCGGTACCACCCTCATCAATAACCCTGAGGGCAACATTGCTGGCCTGCTCGGCGCTTCCCCGGGAGCGTCCATCACCCCGGCCATCATGGTGGAGCTGCTCGAGCGCTGCTTCGGTGAGCACATGATCCAGTGGGGCGATAAGATTCAGGAAATGATTCCTTCCTACGGCACCAAGCTCTCCAAGGACAAGAAGCTCTACAACGAGATGTGGGAGTACACGCAGAAGACCCTGCAGCTTGAGTCCAAGTAAATTCTCCTTTCGGCTCGTAGGTGCCTGCCTCGCAGGTAATTCTCAGTAACTGGCAGGGAGCGTCCAGTGCACCGGAACGCTCCACCAAGGAGAGCGCCCCATAATAATGGTGTGCGTTTGAGAGAGCGCATGCGAGAGAGATAGAGAGAACCCCAGCCGCGCGGGGCGGTCGGCCTGAGAAACCGACCGGGAGCGTGGCAGTGAAAGATAGAGACGCACCGCCGCCCTGAGACTCCGTTTCCTTTCCTACGGAGGCCTCGGGGCGGCGGTGTGTTTTCCTTTTCTTCTCTTACGTTCCGCAGTAGGTGAGGTAGCCTTCCGTGCCACCCGGTTGCTCGTATTCTGGTGCGGCAGTAAAGGGACGCGTGGTGGCGTGAAGCAAGCGGGGGAATTCTTCAGCATCGCTCAGTGCGGCCTCGACCAGACGCGGGCGGGGAATCACGCGGGGCACGGTTTGCTTGAGAGACTCGACGTTGGGGCCACTAGCACGGTAGGCATCAACAAATCGAGCGTCACCAAACATCTCATAGGCTTCTGCCGGTTCACCCGCCGCTGCGCTGACGAGACTGCGGTGGGCCTGCGTGAGATCCGGAGCGGACTGTGCAAGGGCCGCACTATAGTCCTGGAAGAGCTCATCGGGAATCTGCAAACGGTTCGCGGCTTCGCGGCGGCGCGCCTTTTCATAGCGCTCGCCAAAGGAATTGATGGCCGCCTGAGCCCAGGTGAGGGCGGCGTTGGGGGAGACGTCGAAAAGCGGCAGCAGTGATTCCGCCAACCGCGCAAGGTTCCACCCCAGCATGTCGGGCTGGCGCCCAAAGCGGTAGCGACCCTGCGTATCGATGGAGCTAAACCAGGTATTGAGGTCATAGCTCTCCAAGAACGCGCACGGCCCGTAGTCAATCGTCTCACCAGATAGCGTGGTGTTATCGGTGTTCATCACGCCGTGGATGAAACCCACCTGCATCCACCCGGCAACCGTCGCTGCCTGTGCGTCCATGACGCGGGTAAACAGCTCTCGGTAGTCGGCGCCAGGGTAGTGGCGTTCAATGGTGTAATCGGCGAGCTGTTGGAGTAACCCGGGCACCTGCGAGTGCGCGGCGAAGTGGAAGGAACCAACACGGATGTGGCTCGCGGCAACGCGCACGAGAACGCCTGCTTCCTCCACCATCTGGCGCTGAATGGGACGGCCGGTCCCGATGACCGCCAGCGACCGCGTGGTGGGCACACCGAGGGCGTGCATCGACTCGGAGAAGAGATATTCACGCAGCATTGAGCGCAGCGTGCCGCGCCCATCAGAGCCATAGCGCGAATAGGGGGTTAGTCCTGTCCCTTTGGCATGCAGATCCCAGAGGCCCGTGGGGTTGTGCGCAGCGGTGGGGCCGGTGACTTCGCCCAAGAGCAGGGCGCGGCCGTCACCCATTGTCGGGTTGTATTGGCCGAACTGAAAGCCGGCGTAGGTCATTGCGTGGGGAGTAACTGGACCGCGGCCGAGGAGAAACTCCAGGCCATCTTCGCTGCGCAGCCAGTCCGGGTCGAGACCCAGTTCGGTGGCTAGCTCTTCGTTGAGCACCACCAATCGCGCCGTTGGCTGTTCCTCGCCCCGGCTCGCCGTGACCATGTGGGGAAGGCGTTGGGCGAATTCGCTGCGTAGCTCGAAAGGGAGGGAGGCATCAGACATCGCGAGACTCCAGTGTTCCGCGCACGCGAACGTGGACGTTGCCGCCGACCCAGATGTCTTCGCCATCGTCATCGATATAGACGCGGCCATTGCGTCCTACCTGACTGCCCTGTGCAGCGGTATAGCGGGCAGGTACAACACCCTTGGCGCGGAGGAATTGGGCCGCTCCGCCGTTGAAAGAACCTGTGACGGGATCCTCGAATTGCCCGGTGATGGCGCGGACTTCGTATGCCGGATCTTCGGCTTCGGTGAGGCCGACCACGCCTACCTTGACGCCCGGGGTGGGCGTGGGGTTAAGCCCGCGCACGGCCTCGGCAGACTCGAGTTGGACTAGGCGCCAGCCAGGACCGTTGTCCACCCAGCCGGAGTCAACGATGCTCTCTTGGCCGATTCCGAGGACAGCTGCCGCTTCGGCCTGCTCCGCGTCGTTGAGCGCCCCGTCACGCACCAAGGGCGGGGTAGCGAAGGCGAAGCGGCCCTCTTCTTGGCGCACGGTGACCAACCCAACTCCGCATTCCTGAATCAGGGTGTCGTTCTTTCCGAGCAATTCTGCTGCCACGCGCGCGCTGCCCAGCGTGGGGTGGCCGGCGAAAGGAAACTCCTCGTAGGGTGTAAAAATCCTCACTCGGTAGTCCGCGCCTGGATCTGTAGGCGAGCACAGGAAGGTTGTCTCAGAGAAATTGGTCCAGTGCGCGATGCGCTGCATTTCTTCGGTGCTTAAACCATCGGCATCCGCGACCACGGCGAGGGGATTACCGGTGAACGGTCCAGTGGCAAAGACATCTACTTCAAAGAATCGGTGCTGCATGGGGCTTAAGTCTAGTCGCACCGGTAGGTGGGGAGGTCTACGCTGGGCTGCATGAGCGAAGCACTTTTTAGCCGCGTCGAACCTATCCAAACCATGGCGGATGGGACCGTCAAACAGGTCAACCCTTTCTCTGGAACGGAGGTGTGGACGGTGCCCGGACGTGGCAATCGCCCGCTCTCTCATCCGGCGAAGGAGCCGCAGCCCCTGGCGGCCGATGCCCTGACGCACAGTTGTGCCTTTTGTTCAGGCCGCATGCTGGATACCCCGCCGGAAAAGTCCCGAATCCTGGCCTCAGGGGAGATTCAGCGCGGGCTGCTTCCGCACGAGCTGGATAAGTCTCAGCCGGTGTTTCGCCGAGTCCCGAACCTTTTTGAGATCGTGTCTTATGACTACTGGCACGAGAACTATGGCTTCACCATGGACCCAGACCTGGCTCAGCACAAGGAGCGCTACGAGGACGACGAGGCCGGGCGCCAGCACGTACTCAACGTGGTGCGCACCAAGCTCAAGGCGGCGGGTAAGGATGCCGCGCTGGACGACGACTCCCTCCTCGCCCTCGCCGATGGCTTCTTCGGCGGTGGGCACGATGTCATCATTTCTTCGCGCCACTTCGTGGAAGGTGCGGTCGACGACAGTCAGCTGGCTTCCTCCGGCACGCTGAGCCCCGATGAGCACTTCCTGCTCACCACGTTTACTGCGGAATCAACGCGCGAGCTCTACCAGCGAAACCGCTATGCCTCTTATGTCGCCGTGTTCCAGAACTGGCTGGCACCGGCGGGCGCGTCCTTCGACCACCTGCACAAGCAGCTCGTCGCAATTGATGCTCTGGGCATGGCAGCCCAGCAAGAAAATGCGATTCTGCGCGCACACCCCAACATGTACAACGATTGGGCAGTTGGGTATGCGGCAAAGCGCAACCTCGTTATCGCAGAGAATGACTATGCGGTGCTCTTCGCTGGTTTTGGCCACAGGTATCCCACCCTGGAGATCTTCTCCAAGTCGCCCCGCTGCGAACCATGGGCACAAACACCTGGCGAAGTCCGCGGGATGTCGGATCTGATCCATGCAGCACACGCCGCAGTGGGGCCGGATGTGGCATGCAATGAAGAGTGGCACCACCGCCCACCCAGCGTGGATCTGCCGCAGCCGTGGCGCGTGATGATCAAGCTCAGGGTATCGACCTTGGCCGGCTTTGAAGGCGGCACGAAGGTCTACATCAACACCATCGATCCATGGGGCTTGCGTGATCGCGTCGTGGACGCCATGTTCCGCCTTCGTGAGCGCGGAAAGATTGCCTCCGGCATCTCTATCGCCACTGAGTGCGAGCTCAAACGCAATAGTTTGCGTTATAACCCGCTGGTGTAATCAGTAACGTTTAGTCCACGTAGGTTTGTTCGCCGCCTGCGTGAAGATAATCGCGGAGGTACGGCAGGGCGAGAGCAACCGTGCCGTGCCGTGGGGCATCGATAAGCCCCTGCTCTAGCAAACGCGCGCGCACTTCACTGAGAGACGTCGTCGTTGTCTTCAGCTCGTGAGCGATAGCGCCAGATGTGGCCGTCCCCGCCTCATCTGCGATATCAGCCAGCGCGTGAAGGTACTCAAGTTGTCGTTGGCTGAGCGCACGTACCGCAGGATCGTGCACTTGGGTTCCCATTGTCGTGATTGCCTCACCAAGAACTGCGTCGACGGTTGTTGAGGAAATGGTCGTCTCACTGGCTTGGGATGCAGCGTTCCAGGCCAAGTACCCGATGAGCTGGATGAGGAAGGGATAACCGTGGCTCGCTTCAGTAGCGCGGTCGGCGGCTTCGTCGTTGAAAGCAATCGAAGTCAAAGCTGCCGTATCTTTGAAAGCGCTGGTCGTAGCTTGCGGGTTAACAGGTCCTAGGTGAAATCTGCGGGCACGGCGCAGAAACGTTGTTCCCGGCAGGTGTAGAAGCTTGTCAACACCGGCAGTAAGCCCTGCCATCACGATGGAAACGTCGAGTTCATCGCGAACAAGATGCTGGAATGCGACTGCGATTATCTCAAGGTCATGAGGATCGGCGTCCTGAATCTCATCGATAGTAAGTAGAATTCCGCTGTCTCGGAGATGAGCGGAGAGTTCGCGCAAGCGCGATTCTAATGTTGGCACTGGTGGCGTACCAATCTCTTCAGTACCAATGCCACCGAGGCCCGCTATACGTATGTCTTTGATTCGACGGGTTGATGGAGAAGCCAGCTGGTTGATCTTTTCTGGGATGATGGAGTCGATGAGCTGAGTGACTGAATTGCTTCGACCACTGACTCGAATAACAGCCCATCCTTGTTGGGCTGCGATGTCCTCGAGCTCAGTCAACAGGACCGTTTTGCCCATCCCACGATGACCGCTAATAAGCATTGCGCGATTAGGGTTGCCAACTCCGCCGTCGAGCCCAACCGTGAAGTCATTGAGGACCGCACTGCGGCCAGCCCACTTAAGTGGGCTGGCACCAAAGGTTGGGCGAAAAGGGTTTCCAGTCATGCTGGAAGTATATAGCAGGCAGATAAATTGATAAATAGATAAATCGGCGGGCGTAGATAAATTGATAAATAGATAAATCAGACCACGAGCACCAGCTCGGTGCCGCGCAGTTCGGTGCTCATGCCTGCCTCTTGGGCTACGCGGGCGGCATCCTCGAGGGAGGAGACATTCTCGCCTTGCAAGGCCAGCACGCGGGCGAGTTCGCCCTTGTAGTGCTTATTGAAGTGAGAGACCACCTTGCGGGAGCCATCCTCTTGCACTGACTCCACGCGCACCGTGGAGGCTTCTTTGAGCTTGCCCAGCTGTTGGTAGGTGCCCGAGCGCATGTCGATGAGGAACTCGTGGGCGTCGATAAGCGCGCGCAGCTCATCAGTGATGGCCGTACCCCAGCGAGACTTGAGAGTCTTCCCGCCCAACTTGGTGCCACCTGAAAGCCGGTAGTGGGGGATGAGATCATCGGCGCGCAGCAACCCGAAGAGCGCATCACCCACAGCGAGGTGTTGACGCGCGGCTGGGGGAAGGGAAGGGGAATCGAGGGCGTCGTAAAGCACGCCCGTAAACCGCTCCAGCGCGGGCATGGTGGGGGAGGACGCCAACTCGCGGTTGGACTCGGCTTCCCCGCGCAGCTTTTCCGAGAGCTTGAGCACCTTTTGCGCCTCGTCGAGGGGCAAAGAAGACAATTCAGCAGCGATTTCTTGGCGTATTGGATTCAGCGCGGGGAAAGAGAGCTCTTCCCAGTTGAGGGGCGCGCCGCTGCCGCCGTGTGCTTTGGTCTCAGAAGGAGGGAGGATGATCAGCATGGCTACATGCTAGCGATGTAGACTGAGCAACCATGATTACACGTCTTTCTGAGCTTTTCCTCCGCACTCTTCGTGAGGATCCGGCTGATGCCGAAGTCCCCAGCCACAAGCTTCTCGTCCGCGCAGGCTATGTGCGCCGCGTCGCGCCGGGTGTGTACACCTGGTTGCCATTGGGACTGCGCGCCATGCGCAAGATCGAAGACGTTATCCGCCAGGAAATGAACGCCATCGGTGGCCAGGAGATGCTCTTCCCGGCGCTGCTGCCGCGCGATCCTTATGAGCAGTCGAACCGTTGGACGGAATACGGCGATAACTTGTTCAGGCTTAAGGATCGCAAGGGTGCAGACATGCTGCTGGGCCCGACTCATGAGGAGATGTTCGCCACTGCGGTGAAGGATATGTATTCCTCCTACAAGGACTTCCCGGTCACGCTGTACCAGATTCAGACGAAGTACCGCGATGAGGAGCGCCCGCGCGCTGGCGTTCTGCGCGGCCGCGAGTTCACCATGAAGGACTCCTACTCCTTCGACATGACGGATGAGGGGCTCGATGAGTCCTATGCCCGCCACCGCAAGGCCTACCAGAACATCTTCGACCGCCTAGAGATCGATTACGCGATCTGCAAGGCCACCTCCGGTGCGATGGGTGGCTCGGCCTCTGAGGAGTTCCTTGCCGTGTCCGAGGTGGGTGAGGATACCTTCGTCCGCGCCACGGAGGGAGACTACGCAGCCAACGTGGAAGCAGTAGTGACTCAGGCGCCCGACGAGATTCCCTTCGACGGTCTGCCGGAGGCACAGGAGCACGAAACCCCGGACGCCGAGACCATCGAGTCCCTGGTGGAGTGGGCTAACAGCGCCGGCATTACTGTCGACGGCCACGAGGTCACCGCCGCAGACACCCTCAAATGCATGATGATCAAGGTGGCTGCGCCCGCGGCCGCTGAGGAAGAGAAGGAATGGGAGCTGGCCGCCGTCCTCATTCCGGGCGACCGCGAGCTGGATGAAAAGCGCTTGGAGGCTTCGCTGGAGCCGGTCGAGTTTGAGCTCGCCGGCGAGGGCGACTTTAAGAAGAACCCCTTCTTGGTCAAGGGCTACGTTGGCCCGCGTGTCCTCAACGCTCATGACGTGAAGGTTTATGCCGACCCGCGCGTAGTTTCCGGTTCGTCGTGGATTACTGGCGCGGATGCCCCGAACCGCCACGTGGTGGGCTGCGTTGCCGGCCGTGACTTCACCGTTGATGAATTCATTGAGGCTGCGGAGGTCAAGGAAGGTGACCCGGCACCGAATGGTCAGGGCACTCTGACCCTGGAGCGCGGCATCGAGCTTGGCCACATTTTCCAGCTGGGCCGCAAGTACACCGAAGCATTCGACGTCCAGATTCTGGATGAAAACGGCAAGCGCGCCGTGCCGACCATGGGCTCCTATGGCATTGGTGTCACGCGCATGCTCGCCGTGCTGGCGGAGCAGCGCCACGATGAGAAGGGCCTCAACTGGCCGGTGGCCGTGGCGCCCTACCAGGTGCACGTGGCCGTGGCCAACAAGGACGCCGCTGCCCTCGAGGCCGGCCAGAAGCTGGTGGAGGATCTGGATCGCGCTGGCATCGAGGTGCTTTTTGACGACCGCCCCAAGGTTTCCCCGGGGGTGAAGTTCAAGGATGCGGAGCTTCTGGGCATGCCGTTCATCGCCATCCTGGGCCGCTCCTTCAAGGACGGCATCATTGAGTTGCGCATCCGTGGCGGCGAAACCCGTGAGGTCCCCGCAGACTCCATCGTGGACACCTTAACGGAGCTCATCCGCGGCTAGGTGCGTTAAGCGCGTAGGCTCGCGGGTATGAGTTCTCACCACCCCGCACTGACATATTCAATGGCTGCAGCACTCTCTGCCATGGGAGTGCTGCATTTTGCTAAGCCGAAGCCCTTCGAGTCCATCATCCCGCCACAACTTCCAGGGTCGGCTCGCTTCTACAACTTCACCTCCGGCGCCTGGGAAGTGGTGACCGGTGCACTCCTGGCGAACCCATCGACGCGGCCTGCAGGCGGCCTTTCAGCCCTAGCTTTGCTCGCCGCCGTGTGGCCGGCGAACTTCTACCAGGCCTACAGGGACTTAGAAAGCGGCAAGGCATCAACCGGCAAGAAGATCTACCATGCGGTGCGTCTGCCGTTGCAGATTCCGGTCATGCGCTATGCCTGGTCGCTGTACGCCGAAAAGAACGCCAAACGTCGGTAGCGCAGGAAAATCGAGCCCGCGAGGAAGGAATCAAGCTGCACTGATGCGGTGAGATTGGGCGGCTACAGAAATAAGCCAGCTTCGCCATTCAGCATTGGGTGCCGCTTGGTCGGGCACCTCCTGTGAGGCGGCGGAGGCCCATGTCACCGTGTCACTATGCGCGACGTAGTCAAGGAACGCGCGCGCTGAGGCGGCGTCTACGGGCAGCTCACCGGAGGACGAGGTGTAGGCCGCTGCGGGCTGTGGCACTGGTCCGATTTTGGCTACTGCTTCTTGGAGCGCGAGGACGCGGTTCTCGTGCAGAGCGAGGCGCTCATCAACCAGCTCTTCGACGTCAGGTGTGACATAGGAACGAGCAAAGTCCAAGGCATACACCTGCTGGTATTCCCAGTCCAAGAGTTCGGTGGCGAGGTCAGCGTCATCCTCCGTCAGCTCCGGCACAGCGCCCGGTTCATCGGTGGAGCGGGCCTCCATTGCGATGGCTTGGGCGACGAGCAAGGGCCGAGATTCCGGGGAGACCGCGTCAAGCTGCTCTTCAGTCGATGAAGAAGCTGCGGCAAGCACGGCAGCCGCATCAGTGGCCTCGTGTGCTTCACCCTCACGATTCACTTCGCAGGAGCGCGGAACGTGTCCTTCCTCGTCGCGGCCGCAGAGGCGCTCAATTTCGGAGTAAAGCTCGTCTGCGTGCTGTGCGCGCAGGGACGCGGCATCGGGATCGAGTTTCTGCAGTGCGTGGGCGTCGGCGCTGGCATCGTGAGCCAGAGAGGTCAACGTAGGGTCTGCATGGGGGCCAAAATAATCCACGATCGCGTCGGTGGCTTGGCAGCCGCCCAGCCAGGGGGCGGCGCAGACTAAGAGGGTGGGCACAACTACTCGGCGGTTCACGCGATAGACCCTACCCGGGTGTCCTAGTCTAGAGCGCATGGCATTCCCAACACCCGCGCAACTAACCGAAATCCTGCAGCCTGTCGCCGCCGCGCGCGGCCTCGACGTTGAAGACGTGAAGACCACTCGTGCAGGAAAGAAATCTCAGGTCATCATCCGTGTTGACGGTGACGAACGCCCAAGCTCTGATCTCATTGAGGAGCTCTCGCAGGAGATTTCGGTGCTCTTTGATGCCCAGGAAGAAGCGGGCACCCTCAACTTTGGCGCGGGTTACACCCTGGAGGTGTCGACGCCGGGGGTGGACTTTCCGCTGAGCGCCCCGCGCCACTGGCGCCGCAACCAAGGAAGGCTCGTGGGCTACGCACTCACCGAGGAACCTGGCACGACCCGCGTCGCCCGTATCGGAGCGCTGTCCAAGGATGAAGAATCCGTGGCGCTCATCACCACCGTGAAAAAGGAGGTGCGCTATCAGGTTGAGCGATTGGAAAATCTAAGCCGCGCAGTGGTAGAAATTGAATTTGCCCAACCTTCAGCTATGGAGCTGGAGGCGGCACAGCAGACGTTCGACTTAGCCGAGCAGAACTCGGCAACCCGAGAGGACTAACAAGTGAATATTGACCTAGAGGCACTTCGCACGATTCAGCGCGAGCGCGGCGTCCCGGTAAAGGACCTGCTCGAAGCGATTGCGGGTGCCCTTTTGTATTCCTACCTGGATCACCGTGCCGAGTCAGCCGAGACCAAGGCGGAAGGTACGAAGTCTCGCGTCGACATCGACGCCGATAGCGGTGCTGTCACCGTCGTCGTGACCGAGAGTGATCCGGAGACTGGAGAGGTCATTAGTGAATACGACGACACTCCCGACAACTTTGGGCGCATCGGCGCGCAGGCGGTCCGCGATGCCATCTTGCGTAAGCTGCGTGAGAATGAGGCGGAACGAACCTACGATTCCTATTCGGAGCTCACCGGAACGGTTGTGTCGGGCGTCGTCCAGCGCGATATTCACGCGAACAAGCGCGGCGTCGTCGTGGTGCAGCTGGGTACCGAACACGACTCGCAGGATGCTTTCCTGCTGCCTGCTGAGCAGCTGCCGGGGGAGAAGCTCGAGCACGGCGACCGCGTCAAGGCATATGTCGTAGGCGTGAACCGCAACGGAGCCAAGGTGCAGATCACGTTGTCGCGTACTCACCCAGAGTTGGTTCGCGGCCTCTTTGAACTTGAGGTCCCGGAAGTCGCAGACGGCGCAGTTGAGATTATCGCCATTGCCCGCGAGGCTGGCCACCGCTCCAAGATCTCCGTTCGCGGCCACGCCAAGGGCCTCAACGCCAAGGGTGCGTGTATCGGCCCGAAGGGCTCCCGCGTTAGCAACGTGATGCGTGAACTCGGTGGCGAGAAGATCGACATCATCGATTTCAACGAAGATCCTGCCGTCTATGTGGGCAACGCTCTTGCTCCGTCAAAGGTCGTGCGCGTAGAGATCCTCGACTCGGAGGCGCAAGTGGCCAAGGTGACTGTGCCGGATTACCAGCTCTCGCTCGCAATCGGTAAGGAAGGCCAGAATGCCCGCCTCGCGGCGCGCCTGACTGGATGGAAGATTGATATTCACTCTGATGCCGCTCGCGATTAGCTTTCCGACGGGCCTGCGGTGGGATTAAAGGTTTGGCCCGTTTTCGCGTAGAGTAGACAACGGCCCACATGCAGGAATGCTGTGGCGCAGGAATAGTGGCGATACGACGTAAGGAGTTGGATGTCTCAAGGACAGCGGCTCCGCACGTGTATTGCTACGCGTCAAAAGCATCCCGACACGGAACTGCTCAGGGTGGTCGCCGATAGGGACGATCCTTCAGGACGCCGTGTTGTTCCGGATCCAGGCCGCCGCCTTCCTGGGAGGGGAGCGTGGATTAGACCGGATCTGGAAGCAGTAGAGCTGGCGGAGCGAACCCGTGCCTTCAGGCGCGCGCTCCGATTGTCCACAGACGTGGACACAGGTCACGTACGTGAGTACCTCGCTGCTCAGCAGCAGGTGCAGTCGGCGGGCAATCGCCCGTGCGGCCCAGAGTTAAAAAGGAAGACCGAACACTGATGAGCGCACAACGATGAAGCAGCATCAGCGATGAAAGTCCATAGCCATTAACTAGGGGTCAAGCCGTGTTCCGCGGCCTTGGCTCCTAGAAAGATTAAAGAGGAGACAAGTGCCCGGAAAGCTACGTGTACACGAGTTGGCAAAGCAGCTCGGTGTAACCAGCAAGGAACTGCTCGCCACGCTGAAGGAACAAGGCGAGTTCGTCAAGACCGCATCCTCGACCATCGAACCGCCGGTGATCAAGAAGATGCGCGCACACTATGAAGCAAAGGGTGGCAACGACAAGCCCGCAGACAAGAACGCGTCTGCAGCCACCCCTGCTTCCGCTGCCAAGAAATCTGCTGCCAAGAAGACTGCAGAGAAGAAGCCGGCGGAAAAGAAGCCAGCAGCCACGCCAAAGCCTGGCCCCAAGCCAGGTGGTGCCCCGAAGCCAGGTGCTGCTCCGACACAGAGCGGCGCCCCCAAGCCGGGTGCTGCTCCCAAGCCGGGCGGTGCCCCGAAGCCGGGCGGCGCTCCCAAGCCCGGAGCACAGCGCAAGGGTGGCGAACGCGCAGTTACCCCGCGTTCTATGCCGAAGCCTGGCGGTACCCGCCGCGTGGCCAATAACCCGTTCTCCACGGGTAGCTCCAGCGATCGACCCAGCCCAGGGCCGCGCCCGGGCGGAAGCAAGGGTCAGCGCTCTGGCGGCAAGCCTGGAGATAACCGCGGCGGTAAGGGCGGCGCACGCCCGCAGGGCGATGGCAACCGTGGTGGTGGACGTCGTCCTTCGCCAGCGATGATGCCTTCGCATCCGAATCCGGCCAGCATGCCGTCGAAGGCCGCAGGTAGCGGCGGTGGCGGTCGCGGTCGTGGCGGCCGCGGTGGTGGCCCAGGCCACGGCGGTCCAGGCCACGGAGGTTTCCGTGGTGGACGCGGTGGACGCCGCGGTGGCACCGCTGGTGCATTCGGACGTCCCGGTGGCGCACCGCGTCGCGGTAAGAAGTCGAAGCGTCAGAAGCGCCATGAGTTTGAAGAGCAGCAGAAGCATGAGGTAGGCGGCGTACGCTTGCCTGACGGCGGCGGTAAGGTTGTTCGCCTTCGCCGCGGTGCTTCCCTGGCTGACTTCGCCGAGAAGATTGGTGCGGATCCTGCAGCATTGGTGCAGGCGCTCTTCAACCTTGGTGAGATGGTGACCGCTACGGCCTCCGTATCTGAGGACACCCTGCAGCTCTTGGGCTCGGAGATCAATTACGAGGTCCAGGTTGTCTCCCCTGAGGATGAGGACCGCGAGCTGCTCGAGTCTTTCGACCTGCAATTTGGTGAGGACGAGGGCGGCGAAGAAGCCCTTGAGAAGCGCCCGCCAGTCGTGACCGTGATGGGTCACGTTGACCACGGTAAGACCCGCCTTCTGGATACCATCCGTAAGACCAACGAAGGTGCGGGCGAGGCCGGCGGCATTACGCAGGGCATCGGTGCTTACCAAACCACGGTGGACGTTGAAGACGGTCCGCGCACCATCACCTTCCTGGATACCCCGGGCCACGAGGCGTTTACCGCCATGCGTGCCCGCGGCGCTAAGTCCACCGACTTGGCCATCCTGGTGGTTGCTGCTGATGACGGCGTGATGCCGCAGACCATCGAGGCAATCAACCACGCGAAGGCAGCGGATATCCCTGTGGTCGTCGCGGTTAACAAGATTGATAAGCCGGAAGCTTCCCCGGACAAGATTCGTGGTCAGCTCACTGAGTACGGACTTGTTCCGGAGGAGTACGGCGGCGACACGATGTTCGTGGACATTTCTGCGAAGAACAACATCAACATCGACGACCTGCTCGAGGCTGTCATCCTGACCGCGGACGCTTCCCTAGAGCTCACCGCTAACCCGGACATGGACGCGCAGGGCTCTGCCATCGAGGCTCACCTCGACCGCGGTCGAGGCCCGGTGGCTACGGTCATCATCCAGCGCGGTACGCTGCGCATCGGTGATTCCATCGTGGTCGGCGATGCCCACGGCCGCGTGCGTCGCATGCTCGATGAATTCGGTAACGATGTGGAAGAAGCCGGTCCGTCCCGCCCGGTCCAGGTGCAGGGCCTCAATGGCGTACCAGGCGCCGGCGATAACCTCTTGGTTGTTGAGGACGACCGCGTGGCTCGCCAGATTGCCGCACAGCGCGATGCTCGCAAGCGTTCCGCACTGCAGGCGAAGGCGCGCAAGCGCGTCTCCCTCGAGGATCTGGATGCCGTGCTCAAGGAAACCTCGACGCTCAACCTCATCCTCAAGGGCGACAACGCCGGTTCCGTCGAGGCACTGGAAGACGCCCTCTTGGATATCGAGGTCGACGACGAGGTACAGCTCAACATCATCGACCGTGGTGTTGGTGCGGTGACGCAGACTAACGTCACCTTGGCTGCTGCCTCCGACGCCGTCATCATCGCCTTCAACGTCCGCGCTGAGGGTAAGGCAACCGAGGAAGCTAACGCTGAGGGCGTTGATATCCGCTACTACACGGTGATTTACCGTGCTATCGAAGAGGTCGAGGCAGCGCTGAAGGGCATGCTCAAGCCCATCTACGAGGAGCGCGACACCGGTGCAGCGGAGATCCGCGCGCTGTTCAAGTCCTCCGCGGTTGGCACCATTGCCGGTTGTATGGTCACCGAGGGCAAGGTCAAGCGCAACGGCAAGGTGCGCCTCGTGCGCGACGGAAACGTCATTACCTCCGATGCCAAGATCGAGTCCCTGCGCCACGAGAAGGATGACGCCAACGAGATTAACGCCGGATATGAGTGCGGTATGGTTCTGTCCTACCCGGATATCCAGGTGGGCGATATCATTCAGGCTTATGAAGAAGTCGAGGTCCCGCGCGACTAGCCGCACCTGAGTTCTTCACTCAGTAACAGAGCTCAGATACTAAAGCCCAGCCAGTAAATATTCTGGCTGGGCTTTAGTCGTTTCGGCCGAACGGCGGCGAATCGGTATCCTAGACTAGTTGCCAGTAACCGTACGCAAAGGAGCTTCACCATGGTTGATCACGCACGCGCCGCACGCATGGCTAAGCGCATTCAGACAATCGTTGCGAGTGCGATTGAACGCCAGATTAAGGATCGCCGCCTCGAACTGGTTACCATCACAGATGCCCGCGTTACGGGTGACCTGCATGATGCAACCGTGTATTACACGGTGCGCGGAACGGATATTGATTCCGAGCCGAATTTTGACCAGGCGGCCGAAGCTCTCACAAGGGCCAAGGGCCAATTGCGCAAGATCGTGGGTGATGAGCTGTCCGTTCGCTTTACCCCGACCTTGTCTTTTGAGCTCGATACCGTCCCTGAAGCCTCCGCTCACATGGAGGATGTGCTTGCACGCGCACGCGCACGCGATGCGGAACTGGCCAAGCTGAAGGAAGGCGCGAAGCCGGCTGGGGACGCGAACCCATATAAGACCTCGGATGAGGAAGAAGACTAAGTGTCACGAACCAACTACGAAGCCGCAGTTGATGCGCTGGTACAGGCCAGCAGCATTTGCATCATCACCCACTTGCGCCCCGACGCCGACGCGGTTGGCTCAGCGGCGGCCCTCACCTTGGCGCTTCGTCAGCGCGGTAAGCAGACCCGCACCGTGATTGGCCAGCGCCGAGACATTTCCGCCAACCTGTTTTCGATTCCCACCGTGGATGAAATCGAGTTGGTAGATGAGCTCCCGCAGGGCTATGACCTTTATGTCACTGTGGACTGCGGATCGATCGACCGGACCGGATCGGTAGCACGGGGCATTGAGGTGATGGCGGCCGTTGGACGCGTCCTGTGCATCGATCACCACGCTTCAAACGACGGCTTTGGTGCGATCAATGTGGTGGATCCGGTATGCGAGTCCACCACGGTGGTGTTGCTCGATATCTTAGATAGGCTGTCCATCCAGATTGATCGCGTCATCGCGCACTGTCTGTACGCCGGGCTAGTGACCGACACAGGTAACTTCCGGTGGGGCCGCCCAGCGATGCACGATATTGCCGCGCGCCTGATGCTCTATGGGCTTGATACCAAGCAGATCGCGTTGGAGCTTATGGATGCCAGCACCGCCGATGACCTACAGATGATCGGTCGCGTCCTCTCGGGCCTCAGGATCGAAGCAGCAGGAGAGCACCGCCTCGCTGTCCTCTTCGTGCCGCATGAGGAAGTCAGTACGCATGCCGATTCCGCGATCGAGTCCTTCGTCGACTATGTCCGCGCCTTGAAAGGCACAGACATCGGGGTTGTGTTCAAGGAACAGGCCCCTGAAGTGTGGGCGGTGTCTTTGCGCTCCTCAGCAGTGAACTGTGCCGAGGTGGCCCTCACCTTTGGCGGAGGAGGCCATATTCCAGCCGCCGGCTATACCGCGCACGGCACGCCTGAGGAGGTTATTGCGCAGCTGGTAGGTGTGTTGTCTTAAATGGCTTCCGAGCAACCCGTCAAGGTTTCTGCGGCGGAAGTCTTCCGCCTTGCCGTGCCCGCTTTGGGTGTCTTAGCGGCCATGCCGCTGTATTTGCTTCTGGACACCGCGGTAGTGGGACGGTTGGGCGCGCAGGATCTGGCCTCGCTGGGGGCTGCGGCCACGATCCATTCGGTGGTCACTACCCAGCTGACCTTCTTGTCCTATGGCACAACCGCGCGTGCTTCGCGTTTGTTCGGTGCAGGCAAACGTGAGGAAGCTGTAGCCGAAGGCGTTCAGGCCACGTGGGTTGCGGTCGGCGTCGGCCTGGTCCTAGCGGTCCTTATGTGGCTCTTCGCCGGGGTCTTTGCCTCCTGGTTGACCGGCAACCCCGAAACAGCGAAGGGGACCGCACAGTGGCTGCGCATCGCCGCCATCGCGATTCCCTTTACCCTCATCACGATGGCTGGTAACGGTTGGATGCGAGGCGTACAAGACACCCGCAAGCCCTTGTATTTCACACTTGCCGGTATGATTCCTGGCGCTAGTGCAGTGCCTATTTTCGTGCACTTGTGGGGGCTGCAGGGGTCAGCCTTAGCCACGGTGTTGGGGATGGGAATCATCGCGGCATTCTTCCTCAGGGAACTGCGCCGCGAGCATACCGGCTCGTGGGAAGTCCGCTGGCGCGTCGTACGCCGGCAGCTCGTGCTGGGGCGCGATCTCATTGTGCGTTCCTTGAGTTTTCAAGTGGCCTTTCTATCCGCAGCAGCTGTGGCTTCGCGCATCGGAACTGCACAACTGGCCGCGCATCAAATCTTGATGCAGTTGTGGAACTTCTTGTCCCTTGTGCTGGATTCCCTGGCAATCGCCGCCCAGGCCTTGACCGGCGCGGCACTGGGTGCAGGCTCAGCGCGTTATGCCCGCACGGTGGGTACTAAGGTGACGCTCTACTCGACGTCTTTCTCCCTTGGACTTGCTGTGATTCTTGCGCTTGGTTCCGGGATCATCCCGCGGATCTTTACCACGAGCCCGGAAGTCCTCGAGGTGATCTCCGGGCCTTGGTGGGTTATGACTTTCCTCGTCATCATCGGCGGGGTGGTCTTCGCCTTGGACGGCGTTCTCCTCGGCGCTGGGGATGCAGCTTTTCTTCGCACGCTGACCTTGGCGTCGGTACTTCTAGGCTTCCTTCCCGGCGTCTGGTTGGCTTTTGCTCTAGGCACCGGGCTTAGTGGAGTATGGGGCGGGATCGCCGCGTTCATCTTCATCCGCATGGTAGGCGTCGTCTGGCGCTTTCGCTCGATGCGGTGGGCGCGGGTCTAAGCCTGTGGTAGAAGTAGAGGGAATGTTCGTGTGAAGGAGGCATTATGACCACTCTGTGGGCCGTCTCCGATCTCCACGCGGCGGTGCGAGTCAACGGTGAGCGCATCGATGAACTCGTGCCACCGAATCCCCATGACTGGTTGATTGTCGCAGGGGACGTCGCCGAGCGCATTGACCTGGTGATCAACACCTTGGCGCGGCTGAAGAACCGCTATGCCACCGTCATTTGGGTGCCCGGCAACCATGAGCTCTTTTCTCGGGGACAGGATGCATTTAAGGGGCGCGCAAAATACGACCGGCTTGTTGAAGGCTGCCGTGAGATCGGCGTGATCACCCCAGAGGATCCTTATCCGGTCTTCGGAGGAGTGACCGTCGTCCCGCTGTTTACGCTGTACGATTACAGCTTTCGCCCGCCGGGGACCACGGTCGAACAAGAGCTTGCGAGCGCAAAGCAAAAGCAAATCGTCATGACCGATGAATTTGCTATCGCCCCCTTCGTCGATGTGCGTGCTTGGTGCTGGGACCGGCTGGCCTATTCAATTAAGCGCCTGTCCCGGGTGGAAGGGGAGACCGTCCTCATCAATCACTGGCCATTGGTCCAGGAGCCGACCCTCTACTTGCGCTGGCCCGAAGTGGCCTTGTGGTGCGGTACCCGCCACACGCGTTCGTGGCCGCGGCGCTACAACGCCAAAGCCGTGGTCTATGGACATCTTCACATGCCAAACCGAGCCAATATCGACGGCGTGGACCACATCGAGGTTTCGCTAGGGTATCCGCGTGAATGGCAGGCACACGGTGGCCTCCAGCAGTGGCCGTATCCGGTGCTCAGCATCGATGAGACGACGGGGAGGGCCGAGCATGCTTGAGCCTTCCCTCTTCCCAGAGTCTGCGCGCTACTGCTACGTTCGCACGGATGAGTCGATAACTAATCTCCTCAATTTCCACCACCTGTCCCCTGAGGAGCGCGCTGTGGTCTCGCAGGCCGTGGACGTCCGCAAGTCGGAATTTGGGGATGCCCGCTGGTGCGCTCACCGCGCGCTGAAGGAGCTTAATTACACCGGCGAGGAACCTATTCTGCGCGGTGAGCGGGGCATGCCGCTGTGGCCGGAAGGCTACACGGGATCGATGACGCACACCGAGGGGTTGCGCGCAGCGGTGGCAGCGCCCACCACACACGTGCGCTCGATGGGACTCGACGCCGAGCCAGCGGAGCCCTTGCCGGAACACGTGTTGACGATGATCGCCCGGCCAGGGGAGATGCCGCAGTTGTCCCGCCTCCGCGCGGCGGGCATCTCCTGCCCGGACCGCCTGTTGTTTTGTGCGAAGGAAGCCACCTACAAGACGTGGTTCCCCATGACGCGGCGGTGGCTCGATTTCGATCAGGCCGAAATTGACTTGCGCCTCGACGGAACTTTAGTCTCCTACCTCCTAGCGCGACCGACCCCGGTGCCGTTCATTACCGGCCACTGGATTATTCGGGACGGCTATGTCATCGTCTCTGCCGCCGTCCCGGCGCTCAACTTTGAGAACTAAAGAGTGGAGGGGCGAGCGACAAAAACCGTGGCCAGGCGCTTGCCCTTCTCTTTGATTAGGGCGACGGATCGGCCCTGGGGGTCGACGGCCGCGTAGGTGCCTTTCAACCCACGCGGCTCCAGCCACTTACCCATGGCCAAGGCCTGGGCCTCGTCATCGGTGACCTCCAAGACCGGATAGCTACGAGCGAGCGCCTCGTCGAGGCTCAAGGACAGCTTCGGGGAGGTCTCGAGGGTGTCGAGGGGGAGGGCGTCGTCAAGCGTAAAAGGCCCTACCTCCGTGCGGCGCAGCGCGGTGAGATGCCCGCCGACGCCGAGCGCTTCCCCCAAATCCCGAGCCAGCGAGCGGATATAGGTGCCCGAAGAACAGGCCACCGCCACGTCCAGATCAATGAACTCTCCGGTGCGCCGCGTATCGAGGATATCGAAGCGGCTGACCGTGACCGGGCGAGCTGGAATCTCAACCTCTTCGCCCGCCCGCACCCGTTCGTGGGCACGCTTGCCATCGATTTTGATCGCGGACACTGCTGCCGGACGCTGCATAATATCGCCGGTCAAGGCATCAACTTCCTGCGCAATGGCTGAATCTTCCACAGCGGTTGCCGGTTTACCCCACGTGCTTTCCCCCTCCGCGTCGTCGGTGTGGGTCGCCATGCCGAGGCGAATCGTGGCCTCGTAGGCCTTGGTGGAGGCCACCATGTGGGCGAGGAATTTCGTGCCGCGCTCAATGCCAACGACGAGCACCCCCGTGGCCATGGGATCTAGCGTGCCTGCGTGCCCCACCTTGCGGGTGTGGAAGAAGCGCCGCAGTTTTCCCACGACATCGTGCGAGGTCATGCCGGCGGGCTTGTCGACGACCACGAGGCCAGAACGTTCGAGCGGATCAGTCATGCCCTGCAGTCTAGGGCACCGTCTGCTGTGGGATAGCATGGTGCCCGTGGATATTTGGTACGGAATCGATAGCATCCCCGCTGACCTCGGTCCGACGTCGGTGACAATTGGCGTCTTCGACGGCCTACACCGCGGCCACCAGCAGCTCGTGACGAAGGCCGTCGAGCACGCGCGCGAACACGGTCATAGTGCGGTCATGGTGACCTTCGATCCGCACCCAGTTTCGGTGTTCCTTCCGGAGCGCGCGCCGTTGTCCGTCATTACGTTTGAGCGTCGCATGCAACTGGCGGAAGAAATGGGCATCGAGGCCGTGCTCGTCATCGATTTCACTGAGGAGCTCCGGGGCGTCGAGCCGCGCGAATACGTGACAGACCTCCTTGTGGGGCGCTTGCATGCGGAACACGTCGTGGTGGGGGAGAACTTCACCTTTGGCGCAGGCGCGTCCGGCACCGCGGAGGCGCTGGCGGAATTCGGTACCGAGTTTGGGTTCGACGTTGACATCGTGCCCTTGCTTGACGACGACGGCGAGCGCATCTGCTCCACCAACATCCGCGCCGCTCTTGCCAAGGGCGATATCGCGCGCGCGAATTGGGCGCTGGGACGTCATTTCACGGTGACTGGGCCCGTCGTGCGTGGTGCGGGGCGCGGTGGAAAGGAACTCGGTTTCCCGACCGCCAACCAGTATTTCCCGGAATCCGTTGCCATCCCAGCCGATGGCGTCTACGCGGGCTGGTTCGTGGTCGAGCCAACTGGGGCGCCCTTGGAAGGAGACATGGAACCCGGCGTTCCTTATCCAGCGGCCATTTCGGTGGGCACGAACCCCACCTTCGGCGACGAGGAGCGCTCTGTGGAGTCCTTCGTGCTGGACCGCGACGCCGACCTCTACGGCCACGAGGCCACCGTGCATTTTGTCGATCACGTGCGCGACATGGAGAAATTCAACTCCGTTGAGGAGCTCCTAGCGGCTATGGAGCGCGACGTCGCCCGAGTCCGTGAGATTCTTGCCCGTGAGGCCTAAATGAAGATCATCCTCGACCTCGACACAGGAATCGACGACGCCCTTGCGCTCGCCTATGCCGTTGCGCACCCTGACCTCGAGCTGATCGGGGTCACCGGCACCTATGGCAACGTGCCGGTGGCCTTGGGAGTGCGCAACTCGCTGGCGTTGCTCGAGCTTCTCGACGCCTCGGACGTCCCCGTCTTTTCCGGCCCGACCCGGCCAGGCTTTAACGTGGCTCCCATTTCGGCGTTCATTCATGGACGCAATGGCCTCGGCGAGGTTCTCTTGCCACCGCCGCGCCGCAAGGCATACGAGGATGCGGTGGGTTTTCTTGTCCGTTCGGTCCGTGAGCATGGCGAGGACCTGGTTATAGTGCCGACGGGGCCGTCGACAAGCATTGCGGCCGCCATGCGCGAGGACCCGGACTTTGCCCGCAACGCCCGCATCGTGATGATGGGTGGCGCGTTGAGCGTACCCGGAAACGTCACTCCTTATGCCGAGGCCAACGTCTTCCAAGATCCCCAAGCCACGGACTATGTCTTCCGCCATGCACAGAACCTCACGATGGTGGGGCTCGATGTCACGTTGCGCACGTTGCTCACCAGGGAGCATACGAAGCAGTGGCGAGGCACGCGGACGGGCCGGATCTACGCGGACATCGTGGACTACTACATCCGCGCCTATAAAACGACGTCTCCGCATCTCGGCGGTTGTGGGCTCCACGATCCCTTGGCGGTGGCAGTGGCAGCGGATCCTTCGCTGGTCACATGCCTCGACCTCAATCTGCGGTGTGAGGAGAACGGGCGCACCATCGGTGACCCTGAGCGCCTCGAGAATCCCACCACCCGCGTGGCCGTTGCTGTCGACGACGCGCGCTTCGTCGAGGATTTGATGTCGAAGCTGGGCAGCCTCTATACTTCTACTTCGGCTTGCTGACTGCGGTCCACAGTAGTCACGGGCAGCGCTTTTTAGGCGCAACATTTCATGTGGACTGAAATACAATAGGAGATTTTTCCATGGCTTTGAGCACCGAGAAGAAGGCTGAAATCCTTAAGGAGTACGGCCTGCACGAGACCGACACCGGTTCCCCGGAGGCACAGGTTGCGCTGCTGACTTCCCGCATCAACAACCTGACCGAGCACCTCAAGGATCACAAGCACGATCACCACTCCCGTCGTGGTCTGCTGCTCATGGTTGGTCGCCGTCGTGGCCTGCTGAAGTACCTGGCTGCTAACGACGTTGACCGTTACCGCGACCTGATTTCTCGCCTGGGTCTGCGCCGCTAAGCGCTCGACTTTTTAGCCCCCGCACCAAGTGTGCGGGGGTTTTCTTGTCCCATCTGCTAAAATCCTTGGGCGTTGTCAGAAAACATCGAAGAAGAGGCGGCACCGAAGATCGCCATGACAGCTCCAAGGAGAGTTTCATATATGAGCGCTAAGAACGCTAAGAATCAAACGAACAACTCCGTCGAGTTCGCAATCGACGAGGACTACGGCATTACCGAGGCCATCGCCACCCTGGATAACGGCGATTTCGGCACCCGTACTATCCGTTTTGAGACGGGCCAGCTTGCCCGACAGGCTGGTGGCTCCGTGACCACCTACCTGGACGAGGACACCATGCTGCTGTCCACGACCACCGCTTCCAACCAGCCGCGTGAGGGCTTCGACTTCTTCCCGCTGACCGTGGATGTGGAAGAGCGCATGTACGCCGCGGGTAAGATCCCGGGCTCCTTCTTCCGCCGCGAGGGCCGTCCTTCCACCGAAGCTATCCTGGCCTGCCGCCTCATCGACCGCCCGCTGCGCCCGACCTTCGTCAAGGGCTTGCGCAACGAGGTTCAGGTCGTTGTCACGGTTCTCTCCATGGACCCGGAGGAGTACTACGACGTCGTTGCCATCAACGGTGCTTCTGCCTCCACTCAGCTCTCCGGTCTGCCGGTTTCTGGCCCGGTGGGTGGCGTGCGCATGGCATTGATTGCCGATGACAAGCACCCGAAGGGACAGTGGGTGGCCTTCCCGAACAACGAGCAGCACGAGCGTGCCCTGTTCGAGATGGTCGTTGCCGGCCGCATCGTGAAGAAGGGCCGCAAGGACGACGTCGCCATCATGATGGTGGAGGCGGGTGCCGGCGTGAACGTGGCCGAGCGCATCAAGGAAGGTGCCCCGGCTCCGCAGGAATCCACCGTGGCTGAGGGCCTTGAGGCTGCCAAGCCTTTCATTAAGACCCTGTGCGAAGCGCAGGCAGGCCTGGCCGAGCGCGCCGCCAAGGAGACCCAGGAATTCCCGCTCTTCCCGGCCTATGGTGATGATGTTTACGCTGCTGTCGAAAAGGCTGCCTCCAAGAAGCTGGAGAAGCTGCTTACCATCCCGGGCAAGCAGGACCGCGACGATGCTACCAATGACTACATGGAGCAGGTTGAGGCACAGCTCATCGAGGACTTTGATGACCTTGACGAGGCCGATGCCTCCAAGCAGATTCGCAACGCATTCAATGCCGTGATGAAGGCCATCGTCCGCAACAAGATCCTCACTGAAGGATTCCGCATCGATGGCCGCGGCGTCACCGATATCCGCGACCTCGGCGTTGAGGTCGATCTCGTTCCGCGCGCCCATGGTTCCTCCCTCTTTGAGCGTGGCGAGACCCAGATTCTGGGTGTGACCACCCTGGACATGCTGAAGATGGAGCAGCAGATCGACTCCCTGACCCCAGTGGAGTCCAAGCGCTACATGCACCACTACAACTTCCCGCCGTATTCCACCGGTGAGACCGGCCGTGTGGGCTCCCCGAAGCGCCGCGAAATCGGCCACGGTGCTCTGGCTGAGCGTGCCTTGCTGCCGGTTATCCCGTCCCGCGAGGATTTCCCTTATGCCATCCGCCAGGTTTCTGAGGCCCTCGGCTCCAACGGTTCCACCTCCATGGGTTCCGTCTGTGCATCCACCCTGTCCCTCTACAACGCGGGCGTTCCGCTGAAGGCACCGGTGGCAGGTATCGCCATGGGCCTTGTTTCCGGTGAGGTCAATGGCAAGGAAAAGTTCGTGGCGCTCACCGATATTCTCGGCGCTGAGGACGCTTTCGGCGATATGGACTTCAAGGTCGCCGGCACCTCCGAGTTCATCACTGCACTGCAGCTGGATACCAAATTGGACGGCATTCCTTCGCACGTGCTTGCCGACGCCCTCGAGCAAGCCCGCGACGCCCGTGCCGCCATCCTTGACACCATGGCTGAGGTCATCGAAGGCCCTGATGAGATGTCTGGCCTGGCTCCGCGCATTACCTCTGTGACCATTCCGGTGAACAAGATTGGTGAGCTCATTGGCCCGAAGGGCAAGACCATCAACGCCATCACCGAGGAGACCGGTGCCGATGTCTCCATTGAGGAAGACGGCACGGTGTATATCTCTGCCGCTACCGGCGAAGCCGCTGAGGCAGCCATTGAGCGAGTAAATGGCATCGCTAACCCGCAGCTACCCAAGGTTGGCGAGCGTTTCCTTGGCACCGTAGTTAAGACCGTGGCCTTTGGTGCCTTCGTCTCCCTGACCCCGGGCCGCGATGGCTTGGTGCACATCTCGAAGCTGGGCGGCGACGAGCGCATCGAAAAGGTCGAGGACGTCGTCAACGTTGGTGACAAGATCCAGGTTGAAATCGCGGACATTGATAACCGCGGCAAGATTTCCCTGGTTCCGGTTGAGGAGGACTAATCCTCAGATCGCCTAGGAACTACTAGGACGAGGGCCCTGCCACCCAGCTCTTAAGTAGCTGAGGCAGGGCCCTTAGCGTTGCTGCGGCCGCTATTCTTGGAAATCGAGTACCAAGCGCTAGGGGTGCTCAAGGAAAGTCGCCGAATACGGCGTCTTCTTGTTCAGGCCAATGACCAGTTGGGTTTGTGCCTCGAATGAGGTGGTGTATACGACTTCGCTCACCACGCCGGCACCAGGTGTATTTCCCGGCTTCATATATTTTTCTTCAAGCTGGGGAGTGGAAGGCCACGGGGTGCCTTCGATTCCCAGGTTGAGAAAAGCGCTTCCTTAAAAGCAGCGGCATTGGCTACCTGCCGGGAAGGAGGTGCTTGCGTGTCACTGGACTGCTGCGGTGCATCGGCGGTGCCTGTGCTCGACGGAATCGTGCTGACCAGCGGCGCCGGTAAAGTATCCGCGACGCGATCCGCGCATCCGCCCAGCGGCATGATACATACAGCGGTGATGATTGCGACGATGGAAGCGGAAGAAACTAGGCGCGACAATTTCGCTATCTCTTAAGCTGTACCAGTTGGATGAGGTTTCCTACGGTGTCATCGAAGACAGCGATGATAGAGGGGCCGACGTCGGTGGGCTCCATAGTGAAATCCACGCCCTTTTCAGTGAGCTCCCTATATTCCTTCTCCACGTCTGCGGACAAGAACTGGGTGGCAGGAATGCCATCGGCCTTGAGCGCTGCTGCGTAGTCCTTGGACGCCGGGTGGGCCTTTGGCTCGAGGAGGGGCTCCGTATTTCCCTGACCTTCAGCATTGGTCACCGTGAGCCATCGAAAGTCTCCGTGGGTCACATCGACCTTGACTCGAAAGCCGAGCGTATTGACATAGAAGTCGTGCGCGCGAGCAACGTCATCGACAGGTACTGAAGCAATGTAGATCTGCATTCGCCCCATATAAACGAGCATGACGAAACCACGCCGACGGCCCTGCCTGCAGCAGGGGAGACCTGACTAGGGCTGAGTGATACAGTCGTCGTTCTTTTCGACGGTGGGTGTGTTCTTGGTTTCTTGTCCTTGCGGTTGTTTGGAGTGGTGTCGTCGTTTGATTC
>NZ_KV805195.1:88022-88977 GCF_001811565.1 Corynebacterium sp. HMSC078A10
GTTTGAATCGACGGGGTTTAGAAGGGGATGTCGTCGCTGCCTGCCTCTGCGGAGTCACTTTGAGCTTCGGCCTTGGTTTTGGCTTGTTGTTGTGCGTGGTAGTCGTCGAGTTCTTGTTTGAGGTGTTGGGCTTCTTCGCGCACACGTTTCCTGGTGGCGGTGATGTGTTGGGCGACTGTTTGCGCCCACCGTTTTTGCTTGGGTGCCAGGGGGCCTTCTGCTTCGTTGATGGTCCAGGTACCGTCGGCGAAAAGCCAGATAACATCCCCACTGTAGGGGTCCACAGCAGGTACTTTAAGGTGCCATCGGTTTTCATGTTGTGATGTCCTTGGCATAAACATGCCAGGTTCTTCGGGTGGGTTGGCCCGCCTTCAGCCCAGTTGTGTCGGTGGTCTAACTGGGTGAGGAAAGCTGGTTGTTCACATCCGCCGACTCGGCAGGTCCCGTCGCGGCCTTCGACGTGTTTGCGCATAATCAGGCCCGGTTGGTAGCCGTCTGCTTCGGCTACCTCGCCGGTTAAGTCCCGGGTTTTATCATGCGGCATGGGCTCTTGGCGCCAGCCGAAGCCTTCAATAAAGGTTGGGGCATTCTCAATATCGCAGGCTTGGTAGGTGTGTAAGACTACGGTGGCTGGTGGTTGTATCTCGCCGCTTAAGAGTTTGATGACCGCTTCAGCAACAGTGATTCCTTCTTTTGCGGCGGCTGTGTGGATGAAGGCATCGAGTTTAATGCCGGTGTCTTCCCCAACCTGGAGTTCTAGCCAGGCAGAGGTTCCGTTGGAAGAAAAGCGGTAGGTGTCTTTGGGGCGGGTATCACGGTAGGCGATGGAGTCATCCAGGGTTTTACAGATGTCGCGGACTTTACGCCTGATTTGGCTACGTGTAGGAAAAGCCTGATTCGCCTTGGTGGGGGTGAAGAAGTCGGCCAGGATGGTGTCGATAAAATCCAGGGTTTC